>JAUWSP010000299.1 GCA_030610025.1 Acidobacteriota bacterium
AACGAGGATCACCGTGCCCTCGCCAATCTTGTCGCCCATCTTGACCTTGACCTCGACCACCTTACCGGCGAGCGGTGACGGCACCTCCATGGTCGCCTTCTCGCTCTCCAGGGTGATCAAGGGGTCTTCGACCTCTATCCGCTCACCCGAGCTCACCAGGACCTCGACGATCTCGACGGCGTCGAAATCACCAATGTCCGGAACCAGGACTTCTTCCGTTTTGGGCATCGGTCAGCTCCCTACACGGTCCAAGGATCTGGGGCCTCGGGATCGATGTCGTACTTCTGGATCGCTTCGCCTACCTTGGCGGCCGGGATTCTGCCTTCGTCGGCCAGGGCCTTGAGAGCCGCCACGGCCACCTGGTAGCGATCGACTTCGAAAAAGCGCCGTAACTGCTGGCGGGTATCACTGCGGCCGAATCCGTCCGTGCCCAAGGTCAGATAACGCCCGGACACGAACGGCCGGATCTGGTCGGCGACCGCCCTCATGTAATCCGTCGCGGCGATCACCGGGCCTTCCTGCCCGTCGAGGCACTGCTCGACATAGCTCTTCTTCGGCTTCTCGGTTGGGTGGAGTCGATTCCAGCGCTCGGTTGCCATGCCCTCACGGCGCAGCTGGTTGAAGCTGGTTGCGCTCCAGATGTCGGACTGCACGCCGTAGTCCTTCTTCAAGAGCTCCGCACCGGCGATGACCTCGCGAAGGATCGAGCCGCTACCCAGGAGCTGCACACGGGGTTGGGCCGATTTGGCCTTTCCCCGGGCCGCCTTCTGCAGCAGATACATACCCTTGCAGATCCCCTCCTCGACTCCTTTCGGCATGGGTGGGTGGGCGTAGTTCTCGTTCAGCAGAGTGATGTAATAGAACACCGACTCGTCCTTCGAGTACATCCTCTCGAGGCCATCTTGCAGGATCACCGCCAGCTCGTAACCGTAGGTCGGATCGTACGAGCGGCAGTTGGGAACCGTGGAGGACAACAGGTGGCTGTGGCCATCCTGGTGCTGGAGCCCCTCCCCATTGAGGGTCGTGCGCCCCGAGGTGGCGCCCATCAGGAAGCCCTTGGCCTGCATGTCGGCGGCGGCCCAGATGAGATCACCGACACGTTGGAATCCGAACATGGAGTAGAAGATGAAGAACGGCACCATCGGAATGCCATGGTTGACGTGAGAGGTCCCAGCGGCGATCCACGACGACAGCGATCCGGCCTCGGAAATGCCCTCCTGCAGGATCTGCCCGTGTTTCTCCTCGCGATAGTAGGCCAACTGATCCGCATCCTCGGGCGTGTAGAGCTGACCCGTGGGCGCGTAGATGCCGACCTGGCGGAACATGCCTTCCATACCGAAGGTCCGCGCCTCGTCCGCCACGATCGGAACGATGTGCTCCTTGATCGTCTTGTTGCGGGTCAGGGACATCAGGAGTCGAACGAAGGCCATGGTGGTGGAGACCTCGCGGTCGCCACTGCCCTCCGTCACCACGCTGAAGGTGGACAGATCGGGGACTTCCAGGGTCTCTGCCGCTTCCGGCCTTCGAATGGGGATGTAGCCCCCGAGAGCCTCGCGACGCTCCCGTAGATACCGCATCGGAGCACTGTCTTCGGCTGGCTTGTAGAACGGTAGCTCCTCCACCCGATCCTCGGCGATGGGGATGTTGAATCGATCGCGGAACTCGCGCAGCTCCTCCTCACCCATCTTCTTCTGCTGGTGGGTGATGTTCTGGCCCTCACCGGCCTCACCCATCCCGTAGCCCTTCACCGTCTTGGCCAGGATCACGGTCGGCTGCCCCGTGTGCTTCACGGCCGCCGCATAGGCTGCGTAGACCTTCTGGGGATCATGCCCGCCTCGACCGAGCCGCCAGAGCTCCTGATCGGACATGTCCGCCACCATCTCTGCGAGCTCCGGATAGGCCCCGAAGAAGTGCTGGCGGATGTAGGCCCCATCGGCCGTGACGTAGGCCTGATACTGGCCATCGACGGTCTCTTCCATCCGCCGCCGCAGCAGCCCTGAAGTGTCCTTGGCCAGCAACGGGTCCCAGTTCGAGCCCCAGACGACCTTGATCACGTTCCATCCGGCACCCCGGAACACCGCCTCCAGCTCCTGGATGATCTTGCCGTTGCCGCGCACCGGACCATCGAGGCGCTGCAGGTTGCAGTTGATGACGAAAATGAGATTGTCCAGCTTTTCCCGCGAGCCGAGGGAGATGGCTCCCAGCGATTCCGGTTCATCCATCTCCCCGTCGCCCAGAAAGGCCCAGACCTTGCGTCCATCGGTGTCGACAATGCCCCGGTTGTGCAGATACTTCATGAAACGAGCCTGGTAGATGGCCGAGATCGAGGTCAGCCCCATTGAGACGGTGGGGAAACGCCAGAAGTCCGGCATCAGCCACGGATGTGGATAGGAGGGAATGCCCTCGCCATCGACCTCCTGCCGAAAATGGGCCATCTGGTCTTCGGTGATCCGTCCTTCCAGAAAGGCCCGCGCGTAGACGCCTGGCGAGCTGTGACCCTGGATCATCACCAGGTCGCACCGGTGATCGTCACCTGGGCCGTGAAAGAAGTGATTGAACCCAACCTCCAGCAGGGTCGCCACAGATTGGTAGGTGGCGATGTGACCTCCTAGATCTCGACCCTCCCGATTGGCCCTCACCACCATGGCCATGGCATTCCACCGGATGATGCTCTTGATCCGACGCTCCAGTGCCGGGTCACCTTGACGCCGCTCTTCCTGATGCACGGGGATCGTGTTCAGGTAGGCCGTAGTCGCGTTGTAGGGCAGATAGGCACCCGAGCGCCTCGCCTTGTCGACCAGTGCCTCGATCAGGAAGTGAGCCCTCTCCGGGCCGTCTCGCTCGATGACCTCCTCGAGCGCCTCCTTCCACTCCCGGGTCTCCTGTGAATCGAGATCCTGCTCGAGGGGATCGATTTCTGGTTCCGTATTCATGTCTCCTGCACCTCGAGGTCTCTTGGGTGGTTGGGAACCACCCCGCCAAACCTCTCTGTTCAGAATCTTCGCGATCTATTCCGCGAGCGTCGGCGTATTCTATGCCACCGTCTACGAGGCCGGGGCCTCGCTACTCCCACCAGACAGTTCAGCGATCGGAATCTCTGCCACACGTAAGCTCGAGGGTCGGTCCTCGGCCGTGTCCACCCAGATCAGATAGAGGTGATCGTCGATTCGCTCCAGGCGCGGAAAGCCGCTGGCCCGAGCGTTCTGGGTCTCAGCAACTGTAAGGCTCGGGCCGACAGTCCCGGACGGGGTCACGAGCCTCAACATCACCCTGGCGATATCCCTACCGCTCGCCAGCCAGCTCACGATAGCTTCGCCCTCGTCGATCGACACCAGATCTACCCGGCCGAGCGGATTGTCAGAGTCGATGAGAATCGGCTCCGTGAAGCTCGCGCCACCATCTCGGGAAACCGCAAACTGCACTTTCGGGTTCTCATCTGCGGCGGTAAACCAGGCCGCGAACAAGTTTCCATTGGCACCGTCGATTGCCGGACCGTTGACCGGACAGCCCGGGATCACCCATCCATCGGACGCCACCGGCGCCGTGGGGCGCCATTGACCTGCATCGCGTCGCACAATCGCGATGTCGCGGACCTCATCCTGGCTTCGGTCTCGAAATACAACCACCGGCTCTCCGTCGACAAGAGTCGCCGCAGTGGCGCAACAGTCACAAACCCGCTCATCCAGAACCTCGGACGGCAGAACCTCCTCTCGAACCACCGTCGTCCGCAAGCTCATGGGACCACCCTCGACCATCGCTCGGCCATCGAGCCAGAAAGCCCGTACCGCATCGGCCTCCGAAACCCAGGAGACAAAGCCGTGCTCCGTCGGAGTCGTGTCGTCGTTGAGCCGACCCAACGGTTGCCAGGTCCTGCCCTGGTCTGTGGAGCGTGCCAGGAAGACCGAGTAGGCGTAGGTATCCTCGCCGGTCTTGGCCAGCCAGTGAGCCAAGAGGCTACCGTCGTTCGCTTCGATCAATGCCGGAATGTCGGCCCAATTGGCGAAGAAATCCCCACCCTCGGCTACCGTCGTGGGCGCCAGCCACTCACCCTCGACCCGCCGAGAGAATCGCAACCGATGGCCCGAGCTCTCACCTCCGGACTCGCTCTTTTCCAGCCACGTCGCCGCTAGACGGCCACCCACGACGGCTAGATTGGGAGCCAGGGAATCACCCATGGCGGGCGGATCGGCCGCTCGCCACTGCAGTTCGGCCTCTTCCTGAGCTCCGGTAGGCTCTGGAAGGTCTCGAGACGAGCCGCCGTCAGGCGAGCAGGCGGGAAGCCAGACCGCCAACGCTACGACGGCAGCTATGACCGGGCAGGGTGTGACGCTGATGCAGCTCTTCAGTCCACCGCCTCCGGATTGGACGAGCTCTCTTCCACTTCGACCTCGGCCATGCCCGGGACCTCGTCCAGGCCCGCCATGACAACGGTGCCACAGGCCAGCCGAGCCCCGGCTGCCCCGGTGGGCTGAGATTCGAGATCATCCTCTCCCTCGTGCAGAATCA
>JAUWSP010000572.1 GCA_030610025.1 Acidobacteriota bacterium
GATCTGGAACCACATGGAGTGCATGTACTGAGTGTTCAGCTTGACGGCACTGGAAAACAGATCGACGTCCAGATCCAGGGTCTGGAACACCCCGTAGGCATCGCGTGCATGGTGGGTACCGAACTGGGCGTCATCGTGCTTGCCGACACTCGGTGCCGGAACGAACTTCTCGACCTGCGTGACGTCGTTGGCCCGGCGCATGCAAACGAAATTGCCACGATCCAGGCAAAGGCCCGCGTCACCCTCGTCGCAGATGGTCTTGATCAGGGTGGTGATGTTGTGGGTATTACAGGAGACGATCTGGATGAACTTGTCTTCACCCGCAACAAGAGCCTCTTCGTTGATGCCCCGGGCATACGGTTTCCCGAAGCCGAACTCACTGCCCTGAGCCAGGTAGCCCATCGGCCCAGTCAGCTTTGTGTAGAAGTCCTCCTTGTTCTGATTGCCGGCTGGCGTACAGTCGACGACCACGGTGGCCCGCTCCAGAGCCTCCTGAGAGTTGTAGCTCACGGTGTGACCCATGTTCTCGAAGGAATTGACGCGATCCGGATCGGTAACCAACTTGGCACCGCGGGCCATCAGGTGGCCGATGCGGGCTTTGTCGGAATCCAGCGGAGTCCGCTTCTGAAACGTGACCTCATCGATACCCATTCGATCGCGAAAATCTGTAAAAAGACCGATGAGTGGTTCACCGATCGTGCCGGTTCCGACAACATGAACGATTCGTTTCATGGCTCCCTCGCTCGACAATTCAGGCTGCTGAATGAATAGGAAATACCCTCGGCAGGGCTGACGCTAGACTCGGGAAAAGGGTAACACACCCGAACCCGCCCCAAGAAGCTACCGATGTCTCCCCAAAACGGCTCAACTGGACCCGTGACGCCACTGCGGATCGCGCTGCGCGAACTCGTCGAGATCCACTGGAACCTCCACCAGGGTCCGCGTCATGCTCGGATCGCAGGAGTCGTTCTCGCACTCGTAGGTGTAGATGTTCCTCTCGTCACCTTGCTCGAACCCGCTCAGTGTTTGATAGGTTTGGCAGTGGCCACACTTGATCGAGATGTTGCGAATATTGATCGTCTGCATGAGGTATTCTTCTGCCCCCATCCGGCGAAGCGACAAGCCGCTTCACATTTGATATGAGATCTCCTGTCAACTCGCCGAAGGGTACCAGACGCCATCCGGTCCCACCCGACCCGAAGGGATGGGTTACGGTGCTCTTGCTCGGCCTGGCCCTGATCCTGGCTCGAGAAGCACGTGCACAAGAGCCTCCCAATCCCGGCGGCGGGTTCCAGGAGGAGGTTTCGGTGGGCTATGTCCTCGTGCCGATCGTGGCTCGCCAGCCATCAGGCGCCTACGCCACCGACTTGAAGCCCGACGATTTCCGCCTCCTGGTCAACGGCCAGACGATTGAATTCGAGAGCTTCGAGCAGGGAGATCGGGCCCCCGTCAGCGTCATGTTCCTGCAGGATCTCTCCGGCAGCATGGCCAACAGCAACAAATTGACCTTGAGCCAGACGGTGCTGAACCAACTCGTCATGGGGCACCGGCCCGGCGACAACTGGGGCCTGGCTTCCTTCGCCAGCAACCGCGTGTCGGTCGATGTACCGTTCACGGGCGATACAGAGCTGCTACGACAGTCGGCCAGCACCTGGAAGCCCTACGGCACCACGGCCCTTCACGATGCGGTCTCCTGGTTACCGGATTTGACCGCTCACATTCAGAGCGCCCGTCGTGCCGCGATCGTCATGACCGACGGCGTCGACAATGCCAGCCAGATCGACCCTTACACCGCGCGCGAGAAAGTACGAAAGGCTGAGCTACCCGTCTATGTGATGGGGTTGTCCACTGGCGACATCGAAACTCTGGATCGCAACGGCGAGAAGGTCTATCGATACGCCGACGTTCTGAATCTACTGTCCCACCTGACAGGCGGGCATTACTATCCGGTCGTCAGCCAAAGCGATGCGATTCTGGCCTGTAACAGCATCGAGAGTGAGATTCGCAATCAGTACGTCATCGGCTTCCCGACCAGCGCCCTCGGTACGCCGACCTACCACGAGATCCAGGTCGAGCCGCGCAACAAGAAGAAGCTCAAGCTCAGCTTCCGACAAGGCTACACAGGTACGCTGCCCAAGGCCCTGGTGCCCTCCGGACAATGAGGGTTGAGGCGGCCGCTTCAAACTTCACGCCGGTTTTGCCAGGGCCCAGAGTGGATGGGGATCAGTTTGCCAGGGAGGCGAGCTTGACGCCTGCGTCGTTCAGGACGCGGCTCAGGGTCTCGGCGTCGGAGAGTCCGGGGCGGAGGTAGGTGATTCGCCCTTGCGGGTCGACCACCATCACGGTGGGCAGAGCGTAGATCTGCAGACCCTCTCCGAGGACTTCCTTGGTGTCGATCGCCACAGGATATGGGAACGGCCGCTGCTCGACGAACTCCCGCACTACGTCGTCGGGCTCTCCAAGGCTGATCGCCAGGAACTCGACCGACGGGCCTTTGACTTGCTTGTAGAGCTCTTCGAGGATCTGTGCCTGGAGGCGGCAAGGGCCACACCAGGTGGCCCAGAACTCGACGAGGACGACTCGGCCGGAATACTCGGCCAGGCGGACTCGCCCACCATCGAGGTCCGGTAAATCAAAATCGGGCGCCAGAGGACCACCCTGTGCTTCAGGTGTCTCTCCAGCGCCC
>JAUWSP010000313.1 GCA_030610025.1 Acidobacteriota bacterium
ACCTGGGGAAAACCCTTCCCATCTGCCTCGAGATTCTCCCAATCGCGGAACAGACGCCCCCACGGGCTCTCCAGAACCTCAGCCATCTGCTTCTTGGCTTTGAATGGATACCAGAAGGTGTCGTGGTACAGCACGCTTGCCACGTAGGCCCACGGCGCCAGCACGGTCTTCAGGGACCACTCGATAGGCTTCTTGAGGGGCCCCCAGTAGATCTTGTGCTGCATACGGGAGGCGAAGGTCATCTTCTTGAACGGCCCGACGAAATCCCAACGTTCAGCCGCCGCCGACTCGTCGCCGACCAGTTCGATCTCTCGGAGGTCGCCACAGCCGAGCCCCATCTCGTGGGCTAGCCGGATGAAGCGAATCTTCATGGGATCGAAGCCCATCAGGGTGGCCGCCACCGCATCGATGGCTACCTGGTCCGAGCTCGCGAGGATCACGTTCTTGACGTGCGGGATCATGCATCTGGGTCCGGGACCGTCGCCCACGAAGGTGCCATCCATGACCGCGAAGACCCCTCGGTGGATCTTCTTCTGAATCATCAGGAGATCGACCAGCGTCTCGTGGATCACCGGATGGGTCCAGTGCCGCTTCTCGTTGAGGAGGCCTCCGAAGGCATTCTTCATGGCGCCGGTGGTCGTCGTGAAGACATGGGTCTTCACCGTCGGCAGATGAATGATGTTCTCGCCGATGAATCGTCGCGGGATGTGGAAGCCCTTCGGGTAGACCTCGTTCAGGCAGAGGAAGTCATCAGCCAGGTCACCCACCGCGTCGCGAATGTGGATCCATTCTTCGCCTTCGTACAGGTGGACGTTGTCGAGCCCATGAGCTTCGACAACCGGCAGTTGCTTGTTTTCTCGCTCACCCAGATGGGCGTCGATGACGACCGTCCGGTTATGACAGGCGTGGATCAGCGCGGGATCGTATCCGTCCTGCAGCATCGTTCGGATCACCCCGTCGAGCTGCCATGGCGTCGTGGAGCTACCCGGGTAGAAGAAATGCCACGAAATGTTCACCTTGAGTGCGGTGTCGGCGTCGGGAGCGATCACATCCTGGTATCCGGCCAGGTGCATGAGCTCGCCGTAGTCGGCCAGCACCGAACTCGGTTCGGTCTTGAGAATGGCTACGCGCGATTTGGTCATGGATTCCGCCCTTGGAAGTGGGCGGGAGTCTACCACTCCGTGACCGTGAGAATGAGAGGCTGGGGGCGGCAGTGCCCAGGAGGCGGCAGCCCCGGAGCGATCCGTGGCCGCCGTTGGATCAGTGGCAAAGGTCCGAAGCGTGCGTCAGGAGGATGTCATGCACCTCTTCGGAGGACAGGAGGCCATCCTGTTGGAGCCGGAGGGCCAGGTACTCGGCGATCGTGATCAGATCCCAATTCAGCAACTCGGTGGCTTCGTCCTGACTGATGGCGCTGTCACGCACGGCAAGTTGCAGGAGGGCATCCGCTACCGCATCGATGGAGGGCGGCGGGCAATGCCTGAGCTCGGCTACGACGAGTTCTCTGGGTTGTTCCATGACCTTTACCTCAAGCTCTGACTGGGTCGGTGCTGTCGAGGCTCGGTTCTTGATTCAGATTCGTTCTTCGATTCCCCTGTCTCTTTGGCGCTCGGTTGATATCGACGCACCCAGTACCTGTGGTACTCCCCGGAGGCGGTAAGGTTTTCACAAACCTCGGCGCACCGCTCACAGAGGAACTGATCGGTCGGGGCCCCGCAATCCGGGCAACGGTGTGGAGACTGTCGGTTCATCGAGTCCTTGGCTCCAGTCTGCATTGTGGCGTTTCTCTCAGTTCACTGGAGATAGATAGCAGAAAGCGTGCCAAGGGCGGGGAGGCTTGAAAATGCTTATTTCTATACAGTTATAGAAGGGCGACCTGTCAATAAATGGCAGCGAAGTGACAGGCGATGATGGAGGGATCCAAAATTTTGATTAAAAGAAGCGGCTGGCACCTTTTCGAAATGGTGGAGGAAAGCGCATGATTCAAAGGGAAACCGCCGGAAATGTGGAGGTGCTGCGGCTGCGGCACGGCAAGGTGAACGCACTGGATACGGAGCTGCTGAAGGCTCTCGACGAGCAGCTGGTGGCCCTGGAAGAGGAGCCGTGGCGAGCGGTAGTCCTGACGGGAGAGGGTCGGGCCTTTTCGGCCGGCCTCGACCTGCAGAGAATGGTCGATGGGGGAGCCGACTACGTTGCGTCGTTACTGGAGGTCCTCACCCGCTTGATTTGGCGACTGATCCGGTTTCCGCGACCAACGGTCGCGGCGATCAACGGACACGCCATCGCGGGAGGGTGCATCCTGTCCTGCACCTGTGATGCCCGGCTCATGGCGTCGGGCGGAGGCCGCATCGGCGTGACCGAGCTTCTGGTTGGAGTTCCGTTTCCAACGGCTGGCCTTGAACCGGTTCGCGACGTCGTGGACCGCCGCCATCTGCGGCGTGTGGTCTATGAGTCTGCCCTGCTTTCAGCCGAGGAGGCTCTCGATGCCGGCCTTGTGGATGAGGTCCTACCGCTCGAGGATCTGATCCCCCGATCTCTGGAGCTGGGAGAGAGGCTGGCCCGCATTCGGCCGCCTGTCTTCACCATGACCAAGCGTCAGCTGACAGCTCCCCTTGTCGAGCGGATCGAGCGCTTGACCGCGCTACACGGGTCCGATGCCGAGAATCTCTGGTTCGGGGACGAGGCCCTCGACGCCATTCGTCGATTCGTCGAAAAGACTCTCTAACGAATCCAGTCGGGAGAGACGATCCGAGTCAGCCAGCTGTCCAGATACTCACGGTGCAGTGGCGTGTCTGGGAAGGTCTCTTCGGCCCCGTAGGGGTAGGTGCTCATGGCCCTGAACGGCAGCGGCTCCACCTGCTCCCCCTCGCCCGTGTTGCGGTCGGCGTCCTTGTCCCATCCGTGGCTCTCGAGGAACAGGGTGCGGCGCCATCCCGGCTGCACCGGAGGAAGGCCAGAAGCGTCGAACACCAGGGTCATCTCGTCTCCCGGACCCATGATGACCGAGCGATCGTCGGGGTCCTGAAGCAACTCTCGAACATCGCCGTAGCGGGTGTAGTTGCCGGGAAACGCCAGCCAGGGCGACTCGGTGCTCACCTGCTCGTAGTCGAACAGATGAGGGCCGTTGGGCGCCTCTCGGACCATCTCGGAGAAGCCGCGATAGTGAAGGTTGGCCGTCGTTGGAGCCAACTGCGCCTGGACAACAGGCTCGTCGTCCGCGGTGGCCGTCGACCAGGCGATCCGGTCCCACGACAGCCACTGGGTACCCACGATCCGAAGACGAGTCGCTCCTTCCGGTAGAGGGGGCGTGTCGATGACCATGGTCTTGGACTTGCCTGCCGGGTAGCCCATCGATGGCATGAGGACCTGCCAGCCGCCTGCGGTCTCGACCTCGAGGCGTGGAGGCCAGGTGGCGAGATCCGGGCGCTGGGCCACGGCGAGATTGAGACTCGCGTCGGAGGGGAAGATCCAGCCATCCAGGTGGAGGCGAATCGAGCTCGAAGGCGAGTCCCCAAGATCGAAAGTGAACTGCCAAGGCTCTGCGGCCACTCCCTGATAGGCGCTTCGTACCCAGCCATCGGCGAAGACCGCGTCACGCGTGGCGACGCGCGCTGTCACGTCAGAGCCGCTAGCGTCCCAGGCCTGCGCGACCTGCCGGAGATCTCTGGTCGCGAGAACGACATGGGGGAGCTCGCGACCCGGGACGATGCGCAGGTTGCTGGCCACCTCGAGATCGTCAGGATGGTCCACCACCCAGACGCGAACGTAGTCGAAGAACGCCGCTTCCCAGAGCTCTTCGGTGATCAGGAGGCGGTAGGCGCCATCGACGGCCTCTGCTCCGTCCACCCGAACCAACTCCTGGGGATCGGAGCTGGCCCAGACGCCGGGCGCCACCGGTAGGCCGGCGGGTGCACCCCACAGTAGATCGGTGACGAACCGGACGCTCTCGCCGTCCCACGCATAGAGGAAGGGACAGCTGCCCTTGAGCAGCTGTTCCTCGACGATCCACTGATTGGTGGGCGGCTGCAACCGATTCTGTTGCACGCCATTGGTCCAGACGGCGAGCAAGATCTCCACCGAAGGCTGTTGCCCCAGGCCGAAGTGGGTGACGTCGGAGCCCACCTCCTGGTACTGATAGGCACGACCGTGGATCACCTCGAGGGAGGCTCCGAAGCCGAAGATGTTGTTCTTGCTGTTGCCCTTGTCGAGCCCGCGCAACCGGACCATCATGCACTGGTTGTCGCTACCACCCCGGTTTTCGAGTCGAGTGAGACCCTCGGGGCCACCAACGAGGAGGTCCAGGTCACAGTCCTGATCCAGATCGATGGCTGCCAGGGCCGTGGCAGAGCTCGGAGCTCCCTCGACCGGCAGCTTCTCGAAAGTCGGTCCGGGCCGCTGGGCAGCGATTACGACACCGGAAGG
>JAUWSP010000062.1 GCA_030610025.1 Acidobacteriota bacterium
CTCATGCTGGAAACGCTCGATGAGATGGCGAAACAGAGCTTTGACAATCTCGATGTTGTTCGACAGCAGGTCGAACAGGTCGTCGCTCTCGATGGCCAGCAGCAGGGTGTCCGTTTCGGCGGTCGCGGTCGTCGTCCTCAGCCGACTGCGAAGAATATCGACGCCACCGAAGGTCGCCAGAGGGCCGACAATCTTGGTCTCGCCGTTGCCAGGCTCGACCTTGACACTGCCCCGAACGACACAGAACATGGCCTCGGCGGGTTCGTTCGCACTGTAGATCTTCTCCCCGGCAGCCACCGACCGCTCCTGCGCAATGGCGGCAATTCGAAGCACCTCCTCCGCCTTGCAATAGGAAAAGACGTCGACACTCTGCAAGAACACGACGGTTTCGATTCTGGCTAACTCAGACACAGCTTTCCCTCCTCCACCACATCTAAACGGATATTCCCTCTCTGACTGCGACCCAACGGGCCGTTTCACCGACGAATGGATCCGTAGCGCTCTCGACCAGGGACTGGACTCTGTCGTAGAGCTCGGCGATTCTTCCCTCGTGAACCGCATAGAGAGCCGCCAAGGTCAGGTGGCACTCTTCGGAGTCTCCCCCCTCCGGCTCCACCAACATCCTGTCCAGGGCCTCGACCTTCGTCAAACTCGTCACCCCGAAGTGCTTTTCGGCGGCATTGAGCTTCTCGTCGAGAGGCTGATCGTCGATGACCGCGAAGACACTTCGTCGCACCTCACCCGACAGTGCGTTGTCCAGGTACTCCAGAGCGTGGCTCCGCAAGCCGGCGGTGCCGCTCGTCAGGCTGCGGTGGGCGGCCCAGACATCGCGGGGCTGAAACAGGGCGGCTACCAGACCGAAGACGTTGCCCAGGTGCTCTTCGACGCGCTCTCCCAGGAGCCTTTCCACCAGGTCGGGCTCATGAGCACCCTCTCGCCAGGTGACGCAACCTCCTTCGAGTCTGGCCTTCTGCATTCCACCGAGAGCTCGCAGATCGGCGAGGGCCTGAAGATAGCGACCGGCCTCGAAACGAATCTGCTGCTCGATTGTCTTCAGATCGACCGTATGTCGAATGTCGTCGGGCAGAGCTCCTATCGACTCGATCAACTTGCGGCGCTGGAAGGAATCTGCCGAGTGGCCCAGATGTCCGACAAGCTTCTCGGCGGCGGCCATGGTGCCGATCTTGGCAATGGTCATCGGCAGGGCCCTTCGAACCCACAACTGCTCATCGACATCCCCCATGAAGTGGGCCAGGGCCGGAATCGCGGGCTCGCCGAAAGCCACCAGCGCTTGCCTCGCGTCGTGCTTCACCCGGCGGTCGTTCAGCAGCGAGACCAGAGTCGGTACGTACAGCGGGTTGTAGCCGTCCCGCGCCACCCTACGCCGAATAGCAGAGATCGCTTCGCGAGCAATCTGCGGCTCCCGATCGTAGAGCAGGCGGATGAGCAGTTCCTGGAATCGGGGCTCGTGAATGGCACCGAGAGCCTTCGCCGCTTCGGCCCGGATCTCGGGATCGGCATCGGACAAGAGATCATCCAGCGAGCGAGTCGCTTCCTCTACCATCGACTCCGTTCCATAGTTGGCCAGGCAGGCCACCGCCGCAGCACGCACACCGGCATCACCTTCCTGCAAGCGCGGGAGCATCAGCTCGCAGGCGTCTTCGCCATGCAGCACGGCCAACGTCTGAATGGCTTCAGCTCGAACCTCTGGATTCGGGTCCGCCAGCCGCCTCTCGATGAGCGGTAGGGCATCGAGTCGCCCCGCTTTGGCGAGAATCTCGAGGGTTCGCTGCCTCACCTCGGCATCGTCATGGTAGAGCAACAGCGGTGAGACCAGGTTTTCACGCTGATTCGAGGCCAGGATGTCGAGGCTCTGGATGACCTGACGCGCATCCGAGCTTCCCAGAGCCTGCACGAGCATCTCCAACGTCGTGACATCGGAGACGTTGATCGGAATCTCCGCATCGACGCTTCGCGTCTTGAGCACACGCCGAAAGGAGCGCACGTACTCCTTGTAGGCAAAGACGGTCACAGCCAGCCAGATCACGATGAGAACGAACGAGATCCACCCGGCCTGGACAGCTGTGATCAGACCGAACGTCACCGGCAGAAGGAGGAGCGCCGCCATCCCCTTGGCGCCACGTTGCACGAAGACGTCGATGAACGCCTTCGCCTTGACGCGGGCCTTGGAAGGCACTGGCAGAAACAGGAGCTCGCGGGTCGCCTGCTCGAGCGAGTAGCGCACGCCATTCTCACCGACCTTCAGGAACAGCGCGGTCCCCAGCAGCAGAGCGGGGAAGAAGACAGCCGAAACAAACAGCGCAGCGGTCCCCAGGGCCAGGGTGACCGGCAGAACTTTCATGGCCACACCGACACCCAACCCCCGGTGAATTCGAGCCGTAAAAGCCAGCTGAAAGAGAAAGGCTGCGATCCCCATGATGCTATAGAAGTTGCCGAAGAAACGAGTGGCGTTCTCCAGGTCGGTGGTGGCGCTCTCCACCGCCCAGTTGAACTGCAGATCTACGATCTGCGCGACCACGACACTCAGCACCATGATGGCCGCGATGACCTGCAACTGCCGCGACCCCTTGATGATCTCGAAACCGCCTTTGGCCTTGTCGAGCTTGACCAGACCCGCAGCGCCAGCGACCGCATCCGGGGCTGTAGGCCGTTGCCGCTGGATCAGAAAGATGACTCCGACAGCCAGCATGAGAATGGCAGCCGCCACCAGAAACGTCGTTCGGGTATCCACCAGGTAGCTGACCAGGCGGGCCACCTGACCACCGGCAATGCCTCCCAGCAAGCCTCCTGCCCCGATGAATCCGAACAGACGCTTGGCCTGACGGGGATCGAGCACATGGTTGGAGAACGACCAGAACTGACTGACATTCATCACGTAGGCGATCGAGATCCAGACATAGAGCACGAATGGGATCCACGACCAGGTGAACTGGAACAGCCACCAGAACACCACCATGCTGGTCGCGATGATGGTGCAGGTCGCCGCCATGAGGTGATGGCGCTTGATCCGGTCCGCGAACCTGCCGTAAAGCCTGAGCAGCGGGTACGAGCAGAGCGCCACCGCCAGGTAGACCCAGGGTAGATTGGCCGCACCCAGCCCTTTGACGTAGGAAGACTGCCGAACGCTCTTGGTGGCGTACTGAAAGGTGATGAAGAGAAAGAAGGTGACGAAGAGCAGGAGGGCGGGCCAACCCTCCCCTTGCCGCATGTCGATCCCCAAACGGCTCGCCAGACGTCGCCAGAAGGACGTCTCTTGTGTAGCGTCAACTGTTCCAGGCGCGACTGGACTCATTAGCACCTCCTGCGCAGGATCGCCCCAGGATTATAGGTCATCCTCGACACCATGTTAGACCTGTGCCACCCGCTCCGCTACCCAGTTGGCCGTCTCGCCTACAAAAGGGTCTTCGGCCCCGGAAGCCAATTGCTCGATTTCGGCCTCCAGGCCCGGGACGCTCTCGACTCGAACCTCGTAGAGGGCGGCAGCCGCAATCCCCGCCGAGTCGGGCTCTCCGGCGATGTGAGCCTCCAGCAGACCGCGCAGGGTCCCGACCCTGGAACGTACCCGGATGCCGTGCAACTTGGCGGCTCGAGTCAACTTCTCGCTCAGAGGGCAGTCGTCGATGACGGCGAAGACCGCTCGGCTGAGCCCACCCTCCAGCGTGTTGTCGAGAAACTCCAAGGCGCGAGATCTGTGCAGTCTGTCGCCGCTCGTCAGGCTCCGATGAGCGGCCCAGATATGCTCCGGTGGATACAACAGCGCCAGGAGCCCGAACAGGTTTCGCAGATTGTTGGCTGCCCGCTCTGCCAGCAATCGATCCAGGAGAGTGGGCATCCGTTCTTCGCTCCAGACAATCACCGGGCCGGAAAGATCCCCTTTTGTCTGCAGACCCAGGCCTCGCAGCGCCGCCAGCCGCCGCAGGAAACGCCTCGCTTCTTCCTCAATCTGCTGCTGCACCGCCCCCCGATCCAGGACATGGCGGTGGTCGTGCTCCAGCATCCAGTTCAAGGCTTCCACCTGCTTGCGCCTCAGAAAGCTGTCGCTTCCCTGCCGTAGCCCTTCCAGCAGTGCCTGAGCCGCGGCCATGGTGCCGACCTGGGCGATGGCCTTCGGCAGGGCCCGTTTCACCCACAAGGGCTCGTCGGGATCGTTCATGAAATGGACCAGGATCGGAATTGTCGGCTCGCCGAAGGCGACCAGCGCTTCTCGGGCCTCATGCCTGACCCGGCGGTTCTGGAGCAGCGCAATCAGGGTCGGAACGTAGAGTGGATTGAAGCCGTCTCTGCCGACCCGCCGGCGAATCGCCGCGACGGCCTCCTTGATGACACCCACGTCCGTGTCATAAAGCGACTGGATCAAGCGCTCCTGAAAGAGCGGCTCGTGCACGGCGCCGATGGCCTTGACGGCCTCGATTCTCAACCTGGGGTCGGCGTCGGCCAGCAGATTGAGGAGCACCCGAGTGGCGTCGGCGGTCATGGCTTCGTCGCCGTGGTTCGCCAGACAAGCCACCGCCGCGGCCCGCACACCCGGATCCCCCTCCTCCAACTTGGGAAGCATCAACTGGCAAACGTCCTTCCCCTGCATGCCCGCCAACACCCTGATGGCTTCGGCCCGCACTTCGGGATCGGAGTCTCCCAGCCGTCTCTCGATGAGAGGAGCCACGTCGTCGCGGCCCAGCTCCTCGAGGATGCCCAGTGTTCGCAGCCGCACCTCGGGCTCGTCGTGGTAGAGCAATAGCGGTGGCACCAGATCGCCCCGCCCGTTGGCCGCCAGAATGTCCAGGCAGTGAAGTACCTGTCGTCTGTCGGAGCTGCCCAGGGACTCCAGCAACAATTCGAGAGTCGTGACATCCGACAGATCTACGGCAACCGAGGCCTCGACGCTCCTCTTCTTGAGGCTGGCCCGGAATGCGCGCACGTACTCCCGTGAAGCGGCGGCTGTGACACTGAACCAGATCGCGATGAGCACGAGCGAGATCCAGCCGGCCTGCACCGGGGTAAAGAGACCGAATGTCACCGGCAGCAAGAGGAGCGCGGACAGTCCCTTGGCTCCTCGTTGAATGAAGACATCGATAAAGGCTTTGGCCTTGACCCGAAGCCGTGATGGAACGGGTAGAAAGAGGAGCTCTCGGGTCGACTGGTCCAGGGAGTATCGGAGGCCGCTCTCACCGACTTTCAGGATCAGCGCCGCTGCCACCAACATCTCCGGCACGAAGCCAGCCGCCAGAAAAAGAGCCACGGTTCCAATGGCCATGGTCACTGGCAGGACTCGTAGCGCAAAGGAGATTCCCAGTCGGCGGTGGATCCGGGCAGTGAACGCCAGCTGAAACACGAAGGCGGCAATACCCATGACGCTGAAGAAATTGCCGTAGAAAGCTGTCCTCTGCTCCAGGGTGGTGGTGCTTTGTTCCACGGCCCAATTGAACTGAAGGTCCACGACCTGCGCCACCATGATCGTCAGGACCACCACCGCAGCGATCGTTTGCAGCGGGCGGGATTGCCTCAGAACCTCGAACCCCCCCTTGGCTCTCTCGAGCTTGTCAGGGGACGGACCGAACTCCTCACCTCTGAGCCCGATGGCTTCCGATGAGCGCGCCCGCATCATGAGCAGCGCCACGATCACCAGCAGGCCTGCGGCTACCAGCAGGACCGACCTCGTGCCCAGCAACTTTCCTGCCAGGCTCGCCACCTGGCCGCCGAGGACGCCACCTAGCAGTGCACCCGCACCGATGAAGCCGAACAGACGCCTGGCCTGGCGCGGATCGAAAAGGTGAGTGGCAAGCAACCAGAACTGGCTCGCCAGCATGCCGTACACGATCGAGGATCCAACGTAGAAAAAAACCGGGGTCCAGGTCCAGGAGTACCGCATCACGAACCAGAAGACGACAAGGCTGGCCGCGACTCCGACACAGGAGGCGACGAACAACTGGTCGATCCGATAGCGGTCGACGAAGCGATTGTAAAGACGAAGAACCGGATAGGAGACGAGAGCTACCAGGAGGTAGACCAGGGGCAGCTTGGCGGCACCCAGAGCGTCGATGAAGGTGGACTGGCGGATCGTCTTGGTGGCGATCTGAAACGTGAGGAGCAGGAAGAGCGAAACGAAGAGGAGCGCTGCGGGTGAGCCCTCACCTGGACGCAAATCCACACCCAGGCGCCTGAGAGTGCGCCTCCATCCTGCCTCTGCAACACCTCCACCCCGCGCAGCGGGTGCTTTCCCGATCACCGAAGCCCTCCTATGGTCTGCTCAATATAGACCAAGTCGAGTCGGATCACCGCTAGATGCCGTGGGGCTCATGAATCATGCGGGCTAGGAGTCCGGAGACAGCGTCATGCCGAGAAACACGAAGGGGTCGCCATATTCACGGCGATCGTGCTCGATCTTCTCCAGGATCAGCTGGCGGCGCGCCAGCACCGCCTTGAGCTCTCCGGGACTCAGGACCTTGCCGAGAGCCGCCTCGAGTTGAGGCTCTTCGAGAGACCGGAGGACGCCGTAGAGCTCCGGGGTGAGGCTCACCGGGCGCTTCGTAAAACCCTCGGGTAGGCTCTTCTGCCGCCGAAAGGATCGCGTGTGGTCAATGAGATGGAGGCGCCAATCCGGCCGTGTCCAGAGCTGATTACCGAGGTTGTTGTCGAGGTTGTAGACCAGGGCGTCGAACAGCCTCATCGCCGCTCTCTGCCGAATGAGAAGCCGGGTATCCTCGGGTGCCAGCTTGAGACGCAACCGCTCCTGCTCGGTGATGGCATCCTCGACCCAGGCCACGACAGCTCCTTGGTGAGCCTGCACCCTTCGCAGCACGGTCACCGGCACCATCTCCAGACCGAGAAGTCGATCCAACAGATAGGCGGCCCGCTCGTAGCGAAAGCTGTCCTTGAAGTTGAGCTCGGGCGGTGACTTCTCGAAGTGCGTCAGACCTTTACGCTCGAAATCGAGATGTTTGTAGGCAGCGCTCATCCGGTAGCCGTCGTGCTCGAGCCAGAGACGCACCGGCAGGGTCACCCCAACATCGAGGTTCTCCCTCTCGACGACCCGGCCTTCGAGAAGGATGGTCTCGATCTCCTGATCGGAAAGCTGCGACAGATCCCTGGTGTCGACCGGATCTTCTTCTGGCTGGGCGCGCGCTCCGGCTGCCTGGAAGCCGACCGTTCCAGCCAGGGCAACCAGCAGAACGGGACCCGCCTTCTCCAGCTGCCTCCACATCATTGCCGTCTCCATTCCTCTCTGGACTCCCCTGTTGCGAGGACCTACTCGACCTCCGCCCGGGTTCCCTGGGAAAATTGCGCCTGAATCTCCTCGACCTCGTCTGTCCGACGCATGAGGGCCTCGACGCACTCCTTGTCCAGCGCCGCATCGGCCAGGCGCGTCAGAGCCGAGAACGCCGCCTCGTTGGTCCATGCCTCCTTGTAGGGACGGACGCTGGTCATGGCGTCGAAGATGTCGGCCACGGCGATGATCCTGGCTTCGATCGGGATCTCGGAGCCTCGCAGGCCGCGCGGATACCCGGTGCCATTCAGGGTCTCGTGGTGGCAAAGGACGATGTTGCGCAGCATCTCGATGTGCTGGAAGCTGTCGAGGCCGAAGTTCTGCAGCATGGAGTCGACCAGCTCCTGGCCCCGGGCTACGTGGGTCTTCATGAGCCGCATCTCCTCCTCGGTCAGACGCCCCGGCTTGAGCAGAATTCGGTCCGCCACCGCCAGCTTGCCGATGTCGTGCAGCGGAGCGAACATGAAGACATGCTCGAGATACTCGTCGTCGAAGCCATGCTCGTCGGCCAGCTCCAGAGCGATAAGTCGTGAGTACCGGGCCATCCGGTCCACGTGAGCGCCGGTCTCGGCATCGCGCTGGTTGGTCATGTCACGCGCCGTCCGGATGGCTGCCAGCAAGGTCCGAATGGCCGCCACCTCGTTGACCACGATCAGGCTGACCAGATGAGCGAACAGGTCCAGCTCGCCGAGGACCTCCGGTACGAAGGCTCCGGGAGTCCTCGAATCGAAGAAGACGAAGCCGAAGAACCGATTGTTGATCATCATGGCCTTGGTGAAGCTGGCCCGGTATCCGGCTTCCAGGATTCGCCGAGTGTGCTCGCTGGCGGTAACTGTCTGCAGCGACGTCAAGTCCTGGATCACTCGCGGGCGCCCCTGCTCGAGCACTTCGACCAGGGCAGCACAGTCAGCCAACCTCGCCTCGTAGTGGCTCAACGGATTGAAGTCCAGATCGGTGGCCACCAGCGTCTTCAGGAGATCCGTCGCCGGCTCGTAGACCGCGACCGCGATCCGATCGACCGAGCTTACGCGGGCTTCGAGGGCACGGTGGACCGCAGCGATCTTCTGGCCAAGAGACAAACTCTGGTCCAGCTCGACGAGGCCGTCGATGTCTAGAAAGGTGGATCCCACAGCGGTGCTCATGACTTTGCCTCCTGAGAGATCCCGATCCGCCGCAAGAGGTCCTCGTAGCGGGGGTCGGAGCGGATCGAATCGAACTCGGGATAGGCGACAACATGCAGGATCTGAGGTCGACGTTGTTCGTAGGCCCGCTCCAGCCATTCGAAGGCCAGGTCGGGGTCTTCCGCCGCGGCGTAATACCTGGCCACCCGAAGAGTGGGCGATGAGGGCTTCTTGGCCAGGAAATCCGCCGCCGCCCGATCGGCACCCTTTGGGCCGCCTTCCTCGAAGCCACTCTCTATCGCCTTCACGAAGGACGAGCCCGGTGGGTACTGGTTTCGCTGCTCTTCCAAGGCCTCTTCGTAGTCGCCCCGTAACCACAGGACCGTGGGCAACCAACTGAGAACCAACCTGTCGTCAGGGAAGATCGCCAGCCACTGGCGGAGCTCGTCGAGCGCCTCGTCGTAGCGATGCGCCATCGTCAGATGGGCGACCACCGGCAGGACCGTGAGACGAGACAGGGGATCGACCCTGCGAGCCGCCATCACCTCCTCCACCGACCGCTCGTGGTCTCCGAGGATCATGTAGTAGTCGGCCATGCCGTGGCGAGCTATCGCATCGTTGGGATTGACCTTCAGAGCCCGTTGGAACTCTTCGACTCCTGCCTCGATGTCCCAGTGGTAGAACATCTTCACCCAGCCGGCCAGCGCGCGAGCTTCGCTCAGGTCGGGATCGATCTCCAAAGCCCTCCGGAAACCCTTCTCGGCCTCGGGCATTGCCTCCTCGAGGGGGGCACTGCCAAAGAAGCCGAGCAGGAAGTCACAGCTAGCCGATCCGGAAATCGCCGGCGCAAATTCAGGATCAATCGCCAGGGACTGCTCGAACAGCCTCTTGGCTTCGGAGAAATACTTCGACTCGAATCGACTCAGCAACGCCCGACCCTTCAGATAGAGCTCTTGGGCTTCCGGATTCGCCGGCTCCGAAGAAGCCAGGAGTCTCTGCTCCTCCGGAGTGAGCTCGACCTCGATCTCCGTCGCGATGGCACGGGCCACTTCACTCAGCAGGGCCAGGAGGTTCTCCAGGTCCCGATCGTAGCTCTCGGCCCAGAGGTGCTCGTCGGTGGTGCCATCGATGAGCTGAGCCGTGATGCGTACCTGACCGTCGGCCCGCAGGACCGAGCCCTCGACCAACGCCTCTACCCCCAGCTCCCGAGCGATCTCCGGAAGGGCTTTGTCGCTCGCCCTGTAACGCATGACCGAGGTGCGGGAGATCACCTTGAGATCCGAGATCTTGGCCAGGTCGGTGATCAGCGCGTCGTGCATCCCGTCCACGAAGTAGTCCTGCTCCGGGTCTCTCATCAGGTTGTCGAAGGGCAGGACGGCCAGGGAGCGAATTGC
>JAUWSP010000259.1 GCA_030610025.1 Acidobacteriota bacterium
AAGGGCAGTCTCAGCAGAATCTAGGTCGCCATGGCCCTGAGCTATCTTTGCTTCAAGCCACTTGAACCGAACCAAGTCAACCGTGTTCCCAACCTCCTTGTGCAGCTCACGTACTTCAGGAACTAGTACAAGTGCTTGATGGTATCGACCAGCTGAGTAGAAGTAGTAGACAAGGTTGTGCTTTGCCGCGAGAAGCAGCCTCATCTCCGTCTGAGGATCAATACGTCTCAACCCGTCCTGAAGCGTAGCGATTGCGCTCTCAAGGTCGCCCAACTCGCCTAGCTGAAACCCCTTCGAAATCAATGCGCGGCCCAACAGGTGTTCACCACCGGAAGATCGATAGATCTTAATTGCCCGATCTAGAACTCTGAAGCCTTCTCTGAAGTTTCGGTAGTCAAAAAGAAGCGAAGACTTCAAGTCCATGTATCGGGCTAGCTCAAGCTCGTCCCCGCTGCCCTTCTGTAGCTCCGCTTCAGCTTCTTGAAGAGCATTGGAGGCTCCAACGAGATCAGACGTTATTCGCCGAGCATTACCAAGAAGCGCCAAGGCTCTGGCCTTGGCATCGTGAACAAGCTCGGTGCTGTAGGTCGACTCGCTCAGATTCTGAGCAATCGCTACTCCAAGCTCGATCAATTCGAGTGCCTTTGCTGGGTCCTCAGGCCCCGTGGCAAAACCGCGCTCCAGAACCAACTCGCATAAGCTCCAAGTCTGAAAGCGGTCACTATTTTCGATGATTATCAATCCTCGTTCTTGAGGACACCGCTCAAGCTTCTCAAGCAACTCCGGAGCGCAAGATTGCTCACTCTCCAAGGCAGCCTGCCGCGACCACAGGTGAGGAAGTAGGTTCTGGAACATCTCACCGACGTCTCTTTCTGCCTTCCCACCCCACAAACCTGCATGCCTCTCGGAATCGGCCGGTGTCCCAGGAGCCACTTCACATGGAAAGAACGTGCGAGCAACACCCTGGCATTCGGTACACCCGCCTACGAGGTGCCTAACGATCTCCTCCGCTCCCGAGCCGCACAGCTCTCCCCGCATGAAGCTCTCCAGCGAGTGCCGAGTGGGATGCCGATCAGCCATCTTGGCCTCCATCGACGATCCCGCATGCGACCATTCTCCGAGTCAGAGCCGCCAAACACCGTTCTGTCACCTTGTAGATTCCCGATGCCTTGTATCCGAGACGGCGCGCGACCTCGGGGGCGTCGCAGCCCTCCTGATAACGGAGGGTCAGTAGATTGCGACACCGAGATGGCAGTTGGGTAAGCAGGGATCGCAAGTCCCGCTGAAGGTCGAGGGCTTCCTGGGGGCTTTCCCGGGGCGCCGCTAAGTTCTCTAGAAGAGCTTCATCCAAAGCCGTGTAGAGTCTGCGCCTTCTCTCCCTCCAGTAACTCAGGCAACGGTTACGAAGGGTACCGATGAACCACTTCTCGGGGTTCTCTACGCTGTCACACTTGTACAAATAGACCAGCAGCGCCTGCTGAAGAAGGTCTTCCGCATCTTGAGGAGGAATCCGGAAACGCGAGAAGGTCGCGCGGATTCGGGGCTCCAGCTCTGCCAGGAGCCCCTCAATGCTCTCGTTGGAAGGTTGGCTTGATACTTCCATGAACTCCATCCTCGGGTCCTAAGATCCGAAGACAGAGTAACACTGCGCCGGAAACTTGTCCAGCTTATAGAAACCCCACAATAGGTAGGAGAACAAAGCACCTCTCTACCCACAACAGGTAGGGCCTAGTAAGCCCCCCTCCCCCGACTAGGGGTTCAGCACGTTGCTAGCCGTTTGGGTTAATTCCAGCACCCACGTTCGAACCAATGCCGAACAAGGCCATGATGAAGCTCATGAAGCTCATCTGCTCCCCCTTTCGTTCTCCCGACAGGCTTGGAGAACTGGCCTCGATGGCCGTCTCCGCCCGCCAGAAAACCCTCAAGTCCCTCTTCCACTCCGGAAGAGGCCTTCAACTATGAGATTCCCCCAATGCCAGTCAAACGTGGTTCAGCGCGACCGGCGAGAATCTTATGCGCGTATAGCATAAGACAAATATGTGTTCCGCACAAGACCCTCGGTGCGCATCGCGGTAAGCAGGATTATTGATAGGCTCGAGCCCGAATCAAGATGTGCGGCAGGTACACCCTCTCCACCCCATCCGACTTATTGGCTGACCTGAAGGAGGTTCAGGCCTCGACGGAGTTGTCGGCCCGCTACAACATCGCGCCGACCCAAGAAGCACCGGTCATCCGAGTAGCAGGAGCTTCGTCCGAAAATCGAGAACTGGCTCTTCTCAAGTGGGGCCTGGTGCCCTTCTGGGCCGATGATCCATCGATCGGTAACAGGATGATCAACGCCCGAGCCGAGACGGTCGGCGAGAAACCTTCATTCCGTGACAGCTTCAAGAAGCGTCGGTGCATTGTGGCGGCGGACGGCTTCTACGAATGGCAAAAGACCGGAAGCGGCAAGCAGCCTTACCTTTTCCGCCTGAAGACTCGGCAGCCCTTCGGCATGGCTGGTCTCTGGGATCGGTGGGAGAAAGGCGACGGCCAACCCCTCGAGACCTTTACCATCCTGACGACTCAGCCGAACGAGCTGATAGCGACGGCTCACCATCGGATGCCCGTTATCCTGAACCGGAGAGACATTGACCTCTGGCTCGATCCAACGGCCGACACCGCGTCGGACTTCGGCGCCCTCTGGGAGCCTTTTCCAGCTGACGAAATGGAAGGGTTTCCGGTCAGCACCTACGTGAACAACCCGGCGAACGACACGCCCCGGTGTATCGAGCCGCTGAGAGTCTCAGAGGGTTGAGAGCATCTCCCGGGCCGTTGCCGCCTCGGGATCGTTCGGGTCCAACACCAGGAATCTCTCCAGCAGCTCCTTCGCTTTCGCAGTCTCACCCTTACCCAGGTAACAGAGGCCGAGCATGTAGTGCGCTCGGCCGTTCTCTGGCTGGGCACCGACCACGCGCTCGAAGATCCCCTGAGCCTGCTCAGCATCACCGTTATTGAAGTACGACACTCCCAGATCCATCAGGACTCCGTTGATGAACTGGGGATTACCTTCCTCCAGGTTGGCGAACATCGCGTCCGCTTCCTCGGTCTGACCCTGAGCACGGAGCGCCAGGAACAGCACACCCATGGTCTCGTAGTGGTTGGCATCGATCTCGAGAGCTTGTCGCCCGTTCGCGACGCTGTCCTCATAGCGGCCCATATCGAAGTAGACCCGGGTGAGCGCCGAATAGGAAGCTACCAGCTCAGGAGCCATGGTCTTGGCTGTCTCGAAATCAACAGCCGCCCCTTCCAGGTCTCGGGCCTCTGTCCTCCCGACACCTCGATTGAATACCCGGCGAGCCGTGTCAGGCCCGGGACTCTTCGCCACCAGAACCTCCAGGACTCTGTACTGGTTCTCGAGATCTCCCAGGGACCGATAGGCGTCGTACTGGATTTCATAGTTCAACACCTCGTCCGGATTGATGTCCAAGGCGTTCTGCGCCGACGAAGCTGCCTTCTCCCACTGTTCTTGCCGCAGATAGGTCATGGCCAGTGCCACATGGACTTCGGCCAAGTCTGGCTCCATAGCCACAACCTGCTCGAAGCTGTCCGCCGCGACTTCAAGGTCGCCGGTCGCGTAGGCCTCGGCACCCTTTTCGTAGAGCTTTCCAGCCTGCCCCCGGACCACGGCGCCGCTGGGAGCGGCCGCAGCGGGTTGCGAGGCAGCGCTCCCCCTGGAACTCGGTGCGCTCGTTCCCGGCACCATGGTCCATTCCCGCCGCACCGTGTCACCCAGCGGTAGCCGTAGCGGCTCCTCGACTGTCTGGTAACCGTCCTTTTCGAGATGGAGCAAGTAGTCCTTGGTCGCATCCAGAATCAGCAGGGTGAACTTCCCCTTCTTGTTGGTGGTTCTCTCTTGCCGGACATCGAACCCCAGGCCGGTCACGACTATCTGGACATCTACAATTGGGTCGCCGTTGGGATCGATGATGCTCCCGACGAGTCGCCCTTCATTGCCTGCCCACACCGGGACCGTCGCCAGAAAGCAAAGCGCCACTGCCAGCAGTGAGGTAAAGCTCTTACGGGTCATGCGTCTCCCTCCTGCGTGAAAAGTATCAATTCCACGCCCTTGATTCTATGTCGAGCGTACCCTCGATTTCGAGCAATCGCTGCTCGAGCTCGATTACGCGGGGCTCGTCTGGCGCTATTCTCTGCGCCTTCTCGAGCCAGCGACGCGCCTTTCTCACTTTGCCACTTGTCAGGGCCCAGCCACCGCGGGCAGCCCAGGTCTCGGCCAGCTCACCTCCGACCTTCGAAGCTCTCTCGTAGAATCGTCCGGCCTCGTCGAGTCGTTTCGAGGCCAGGCTCTGATCTCCCAATTCGAGATAGAGGAACGGGTTTCTGTTGTCTCTCCGGTCCAATAACTTCAGGATCTCTTGCGCCGCCTCAGTGTCGCCGCGCAGCCGCATCAAGGCGAATAGATTGTGATAGGCCACGTGGTAGTCGGAATCCACCGCGGTCGCCTGGATGTAGGCCCTTTCGGCTTGATCGAGATGCCCCGACCTGCGCAGCGCCACACCGAGGTTGCTCCACCCCTGCACCAGCGAAGGATCCAGCCTGGTCGTTGTTTCGGCCCAGCCGAGAGCAGCCTCGACCTCGCCATCTGCGATGAGCTCTGCGGCGCGATTGGAATAGTAGCGCGCCAGCGCATTGAGATCGGTAATCGGGCGGGCCTGACTTCGGTCGAGATTCACCAAGTCTCCGAACTCGAGGAGGTAGCCCTCGGGGCCACTGCCATATCCGGCGCTGACATGACCCGACACGACAATGAGATCGCCCGACCTTCTGAACCGCTCGACAAGCTCGTAGTTCACATAGTAGGTGGGAATCCCGAGCTCGCGACTCAGGCCGACCATCAGATGGGTAAAGGCCAGGCAGTTGG
>JAUWSP010000203.1 GCA_030610025.1 Acidobacteriota bacterium
GTTCTCGAGCGTCGCCGCGACCAGGACCCTTGTGTCGCCCATCTCGATCACAGCCGAACCGTCGGCAAACTTCATCGGGCCGAGCTCGATGCGCACGGGACGCATGCCGTCGACACCACGCCCCCCCGAGCGGCGAATACTCATCGCAGAATCAGTCATGTGCCTATTGTACGTGCAGCACCGGAAGGGGAAGAGACAGAACGGGAGGGCGCAAAGTCTTCCCTTATCAGACAAACGGCCGGCACAGGTCCGGCCGCTTCAATGCCTCATTGCCTCACTGCCTTAAAGAACCACGCCCTTTACATTCACTTCCAACACCGGCTGCTTGCTGCTGGTGGTATTGATGGTGACGAGGCCCTTGAACCTACCCTTCTTCATGCCAGGCTTCAGAGTGAGCAGGACCTTGTAGAGCCGGCCCTCCTCGAGCGGCTCGATCTCCGCCTGGAGGCCCTTGATGTCGGTCGAAACGTGGTCGAGGCTGACGGCCGACTTGCTCATGTTGCGAATCTCGAGACTGGCGGTCTGGGGCTCGGTGACCTCCCGCCTGCCGAAGTCGGCCGCTCGAGGGGTCACGGAGAGCACCGGCCGAACGAACCCGGACACTGGAATGCGAATCGTCTGGCGCTCGGGGTGGTCGGTGGTCACATCGATGTAGTCAGCCATGGGCCCGACGGGTGCGTCAGCGTCGAGCTCCACCGTGATTCGCCATTCGTTTCCCGAGCCCCCTCCTTCGCGCTCATCGGCCGTCGCCTCGGCGTACGAGACCTTGACATGAGAATACGGTGACTTCGCACCCAGGATCTTCAGGTCGGGCTTCCCCTTCGACCACACTCTCTGGATGCTCTTGGCGTTGGGCTCACCGTAAACCGCCACGAATCTCGCGTACCCGGGCTCGATCTCGACATGGGTCTTGATGTTGGCCTTGATCACCAGGTTGATCTGGGGGTTGATGGGGTCGTTGGTGAAGACCTTGACCGCTTTGGCAATCGGACCCTTGAAATTCGTCGTATCGACCACCGCAGTGATCTTGCCAGTGCCACCTGGCTTGACTGTCTTGTCGTACTCGGCCACGGTGCAGCCACAACTCGGCTTGACCTGGGTAATCTCGAGTACCTGATCGCCTTCGTTCTTGACGGTGAACTCGTAGGAGGCCCGTTCACCCTTATTGACGGCTCCCACATCGATCACCGTTTCTGGGAAGACAGCACCGGGTTGGGCCTCGGCCCTACCCGTCAGTATCGCCGTTCCCCAAAGCAGGGTTAGAAGACACGGGATCGAGAACTTTCTGGGGGCTGGAGATCGCATGTTCCGGTACCTCGTAGATCAAGGGTGTGCGCCCCGGGGTGGAGGCGATTGGGGGCCCATGCTACACCCGCTGCCGACCTCGGCCAAGGCAGGGCTCCACAACCCTCTGGGCTTCACACCGATAGGCTCGTGGCCCGATGCTATACTGCGCCATCCTCTCGATCGAGCGCTCGTGACCGAACAACCTCTCGACATCCACTTCATCGCCATAGGGGGAACGGGAATGGCACCCCTCGCCTGTCTTCTTCAGGAGATGGGTCATCGGGTTCGAGGCTCTGACAATCCTCTCTATCCCCCCATGAGCACGCTGCTGAACGCAGCGGGAATCGAGCCCATCGTGGGTTTCGACATCACCCATCTCGACCCGGCACCCGATCTGGTGGTGGTGGGAAATGCCGTGCCACGGCACAATCCGCAGGCACTGGAGACCGAGCGTCTCGGCATCCCTCGTATCTCCATGCCTCAGGCCCTGAGCCGCTTCTTTCTCACGCAGCGGCAACCTCTGGTAGTAGCCGGAACCCATGGCAAGACCACAACCACCTCGATGGCCTCTTGGATCTACACTGCTTGCGAGACCGATCCGGGGTTCCTGGTCGGCGGCATACCGCGAAACCTCGGTCGCAGCTTTCACCAGGGAACCGGTCCCCGATTCATCATCGAGGGTGACGAGTACAACGCAGCCTATTTCGACCGTGGAGCCAAGTTCCTCCACTATCGACCCGAAACGGCCATCCTCACCAGTGTCGAGTACGACCACGCGGACCTCTACGCGGATCCTGACTCGCTGCTCGCCGCCTACGAGAAATACGTCGCTCTGCCACCGAAGGATGGGCTCGTAGTGGCCTGCGGCGACTCTCCAGAAGTTCGACGGGTTGCGGAGAAGGCGAGCTGCCCTGTCATCTTCTATGGACTCGAAGAACAGAACGATCTTCACCCGGTTGGGCCGGTGGTCACTGGCCCGGAGGGCAGCCGCTTCACCGTGCTGAACGCAGAACTGGACGAGGTCGAGATCCACCTGCCGATGACCGGTCTCCACAACGTCTGCAATCTCCTGGCGGTGTGGGCGGTCGCACGCCGGGACGGGCTGGACCCACAGGCTGTTGCCGACGCTTTCTCCCGCTTTCGGGGCATCAAGCGAAGGTTGGACGAGATCGGCTCGCACTCAGGCATCACCGTGATCGATGACTTCGCTCACCACCCGACGGCGGTGGGCAAGACTATCGCGGCCCTGCACGAGCGATTCCCGGGGCGTCGCGTCGTGGTCGCGTTCGAGCCGCGCTCCCTGACCGCAGGTCGCAGCTTCTTCTATCAGGCCTATCTGGATGGGTTCAGCGGCGCCGACCGCATCTTCCTGGCTCCGCTCTATCACGCTCAACGCCTGAGCACCGAGGAGCGTCTCGACCTGGAGAGCTTGGCGGCGGAGCTTACAGAGGCAGGGATAGCCACCACTCGCACCGAGAGCAATGATCAGCTTCTTGGCATGATCCTCGACGAGGCCCGTTCGGGCGATGTCCTGGTCACCATGTCTTCGGGAAAATTCGACGACCTCCCACGGCGTCTGCTGGCTGGTTTGAAGGGTGACTGATTGCCCGACTCGAACGCCAAACAGCCTGTTACATCGATAACATCTATGCTTGGATGCACATCTGGCCATCTGCTAATATTCGCGTAATCAATCATTTGGAACATTCTTAGCCCCAGGTCTCGACTATGAGCTACGCAGGAAACGCCAAGCTCTCTCAAGAAATTCAGACCCGCATCCTCAATACCTTCCAACAGACCCTTGCCCTCATTCAGGACGGCAATGTTCAGGAAGCTCTTCTGGGGTGCGACTTCATCCTCCGACTCGATCCGCTCTTCGACCCGGCTCGCAAGCTTCAGGGCCGCCTCCAGGAGAGTGGTACCGATCTGTCAGTCGAAGATCTAGCCGCCTATGCGGCCTCACCGCTCGATACGGAGCTGCCGCCTCTCGACGAAGAGGCCGATGAGAGCCCTGAAGTCCTGGCCCCCGACATCGAGGCTGAAGCAGAGGATTTCACGCTTCCAGACCTGGACACCGCGCTCTCTGTCGAGCCTGTCGACGACCTGGCGTCGACCTTCACGGAGCTCTTCGCCCAGCGTGAGTTCGGGAAGATCCTCGAGCTCTCAGCTCAGAACCAGGAAGGCCTGGAATCCAATTCCGACTTGCGGGACATGGCAGAGTCGGCTCGAGCCCGCCTCGAAGCTGAGCCCTACGTTCGCAATTTCCTCGATTCCAGTCGTCAGGCTCACCAGGAAGGCGATCTGGACAAGGCCCAGTCTCTCCTTGGCAAGGCCCGGGAGCTCGATGCCACCCATCCCGACATCCTGGCGCTGGAGTCCGAATTGATCCCAGCAGAGGTTGCCCCACCGGCACAGGAGGTCTCAGAGCCGGAGCCCGCTCCTTCATCGCTGGACCCCCTGTCAGAGCCGGAGCCAGTCGATCTGGAGCCGGCCCTCGCACCGGTCGACTCCGAGCCTGCCGCCAGCCTCGATACGGACAGCGAGAAGAGAATCGACGACTTGCTGAAGGAAGGGCAAGTCGCGTTCGAAAAGGGCGAATATCAGCCGGCCATCGACGCCTGGTCGAGAATCTTCTTGATCGACATCGACCATGCCGAAGCCAGCCGGAGAATCGAGCTGGCCAGGAAGCTCAAGGCAGAAGTCGAGCGCCAGATCGAAGAGGCTTTTCACGAAGGGATTTCCCGTTTCGAGGCCGGCGAGACCGATGCCGCTCGCGAAGCTCTCAACAAAGTCCTCGAGATGCAGCCGGGGCATATCGGCGCCGCCGAGTACCTGGAGAAGATAGACGGAGGGCCGTCTGCTCCTTCTGAACACGACGGCGTTACCCCGATTCCAGCGTTGGATGATCTTCCAGTTGCAGACGGAATCGGAGTCGAAGACGCATTGGATGTCGACCAGCCCATCGATCTGGCACCGATACCCGACCCTCAGATGGCTCCCAGGCACAGACCCGAATCGGGCACCAGGCCAGCCAAGGCGGCGCGCGGAAAACGAACCTTCCTGGCCATCGGAGCCCTGGTGCTGCTGGCGGTCCTGGCGATCGGGTGGTACCTGTACTCCCGGCGTGACCAGGTCTTTCCCAATTCAGAGACCGAGCAGACTGCCGCCCCTGTCGAGAGAGCCGACCCCTTGACGAAGGCCACACAGCTGCACGAGGCGGGCAACACGGCCCTGGCCATCGCACAGCTTCGGCGTCTGGCTCCTGATCACCCTCAGCACGCCCAGGCCCAGACACTGATAGCGCAGTGGGAGGAGCGTGCGGTCGAGGCCGAAGGGGCCGAGACTGCCGAGCCGACCGAAGAGGAGCTCGCAGGCCAGCGCGAAGTCGTTGCCGCGGCCCGCAACGCCCTCAGAAACCGCGACAACCTCGTGGCCTATGACCTGTTGGATGCGGCCGAGGCCATCGCACCGTTGGAGCCAGAAGACCTGGCTCTGAGAGAGGAAATCAATTCGCAGCTCGAAGTCATCGAAGAGCCTTTGAAACTCTTCCGACAGGGAGATTGGGAGTATTCGCTACCCAATCTCTGGCGCCTCCATGACAAGCACCCCGGCAACAAGGACATCGTGCAGCTCATGGTTGCCTGCTACTTCAACCTTGGCCTTCGCGACTTGCAGCGGGGCGATCCCGTAACTGCATTCGAGAAATTCGAGGAGGCCCTGAGCCTGGATCCAGAGGATCTCGAGGTGCAACGCCTGGCCGCTTTCGCCTCCGCCTATAAGCAGCGACCCTCGGACCTTCTCTACAGGGTCTTCGTGAAGTACCATCCCTTCCGGTGAGATGAGCTCCAGCCCGAGCACGCCGGACGATCCCGGCCTCTTCGACGACCTGCCCTTGCACACCGAGGAACCGCCCAACCGGGTGGCACCCCCTCCTGAGCCCCCCAGGGTGGAGCTTCCTGTTGCTGGGCTCACTGAAGACAAACTTCCATCCGAGCCCTCTGAAGGCAAGACCGTCCTCGACGTCAAGCCATCCGAAGAGCCGTTGCTCCTATTCCAGGAGGAGCCGGAAAAGGACGTATCCCCACAGGAGCCGCAGCCAGAGGGCAAGGCCGAACCCAAGAAGAATGAGGCAGTGGACCTCGCCCGAGCGCGCCTGCTCGCCGGCCTTCTCGATCTGGGAGTCGTACTCGCCATTGCCATCTCGGCACTCGTCTTCGTGGCCTTGATGGGTGTCGACCTGACTCCCCTGCCCTGGGCACCGATGGCGCTCTTCTTGACCGCCTTTTCGTTCCTTTATTGCGCCTTCCCTCTGGCTTTCTGGGGGCGAACGCCGGGAATGGCCTACCTGGGTCTGCAGGCAACAGGCCTGGATGGCCAGTCTCTGAGCTTCGGCCAGACAGCCTGGCGCTGGCTTGCCGGCTTCCTGACGGTTGCCACCTTCGGCCTGCCCCTGATCCTGACTCTCAAGGGCACCTATCTGAGCGA
>JAUWSP010000517.1 GCA_030610025.1 Acidobacteriota bacterium
CCTTGCCCCAGGTCTGCGTTCCGACGATGAGCCCGACATCGTGGTCTTGGATCGCTCCTGCAAAGATCTCGGCCGCCGACGCTGTTCCTTCACCCACCAGGACCACCATGGGCAAGTCGAGAGCGGGGGACGGGTCTTCGGAGAAGTACTCCTGATAGGAGTCCCTCGTACGACCTCGAGTCTCCACGACCTTGGAGCCTTGCGGCAGAAACTGTTGAACCACCTCGATTGCCTGGTCCAGCAGGCCCCCTCCATTGGTTCGTAGGTCTACCAGAAGCTGCTTCATTCCCTGCTCGCGCAAGGCGCTGACAGCCTCCCGAACCTCCCTGGCGGTGCCTCGATTGAAGTCGCTGATGGAGATGTAGCCGGTCTCGGGCCCGACCATGTACTGGTACCGCACCGAAACCTGTGGAATCTCGTCGCGAACGATCGTGACCTCGATGGGCTCGTCGCGGCCAGGGCGGCTGATGGTGATGGTCACTTCCGTGCCCTTGGGGCCCTTCAACTGCCGAACGGCCTCGTTGATGTTCATGCCTTCGGTTGGCTCGCCCTCGATGGCCGCGATGACGTCACCGGCTCTGAGGCCCATTCGGGACGCCGGAGTGCCTTCGATGGGAGTGATTACCGTGATCTGCCCGTTTCGCAGTCCGACCAGGATGCCGAGCCCGAAAAAGCTGCTTTGTTGACGATCCCGCATCTGGCTGTAGGCTTCAGCCGTCAGGAAGGAGGTGTGGGGGTCCAGGGATCGAACCATGCCTTCGATCGAGGCATTCACGAGGTCCTTGTAACTCGTCTCACCGCCATAGTTCTCGTGAGAGACCTCGAGGAGCTCGGTGTAGAGGCGCAGGGTCTCTCGCGCCTCGTGATTCAAGGCGAGAAGTCGGTCCCCAAACAAGCCCGTGACGAGCAACGTCAGAGCGAAAAGGACCGAGGCCGTAAGTCTCCAGCGCGGTCGCACGCGCGGAGTGTATCACCGAGGATGGTGGATCACCGGCTTGACATTCCTCGCCAGTCGCCAGATCATCGAACGAAGGAAGAATTCGCCATGATTGGATCTTTGGGAATGCCGGAGCTACTTTTCATCTTGGTTCTGGCACTGTTGATCTTCGGCCCCAGGAAATTGCCCGAGATCGGGAAAACGATGGGCAAGGCCATGGGAGAGTTTCGTCGAGCGACTCGGGATCTCAAGCGGACCCTGGATACCGAGCTTTCTGCCGAGGAGGCTAGCCGACCAGCCAACCCGGCGCAGGTCACTCCTGCGGCTGCCGTTGAGACGCCAGCGATTTCACCAACAACCAGTTCACCAACACCACCTGCCACTCAAGCTCCCGCTCCGCCCGAGGGCCCCCCGGCAGCTGACACGACTCCGACAGCCGAGCCGGCGCGAGATCCGGAGTAGGCACCCACCGCACCGATGAACACTCTTCCTGAGCCTGGGAATCCGTCTGCCTCCGAAGACGATCTGCAGCGGATGAGTCTGCTGGAGCACCTCGAGGAGTTCCGGCAGCGGATCTTTCGATCGATCATCGCAGTCGGCATCGTCTTCGTCTTCTGCTGGATTTTCGTCAAGGAGATCGCCGATTTCCTGGCCAGGCCCATCTACAAGGCGCTGCCCGAGGGGAGTCGCCTTACTTTTCTCGGCGTCACCGACCCTTTCATCATCTACGTCAAGGTCGCCGCTCTGGTGGCCCTGTTCATCGCCTCGCCACTGGTGCTGTATCAAATCTGGCGGTTCATTGCGCCCGGTCTGTACAAGAAGGAGAGGCGGCAGGCCATTCCCTTCATCTTCTTCGGATCCCTGTTCTTCGTGGGTGGGGGCGCTTTCGCCTACTACGTCGCCTTTCCATTCGCGGTGAACTTCCTGGTTGGTATGGGCGCTGCGTTCCAACCCATGATCACCGTGGAGCGCTATTTCCGCTTTCTCCTCTACGTGATCCTGGGTCTGGGCCTGATGTTCGAGCTGCCCATCATTATCTTTCTGCTCGCCCAGATGGGAGTCGTGACAGCTGGCTTCCTGATTCGCAAATTTCGCTGGGCAGTGTTGCTGATCTTCATTGCCGCGGCGTTCGTGACCCCGACTCCAGATGTGGTGAACCTGCTGATGTTCGCTCTTCCCACCATTGTCCTGTACCTGTTGGGCGTCGCAGCGGCGGCTATCGTGCTGCGCAGCAAGAAGAAGAAAGAGAAAGAGGAAGAACAGTCGGCAGAGTAGGTCCGATCGCGCTCCGGCCGGCACCGGTCCGACCATCCTGGGTCCTCACTGCGTCAAAGACCGGCCGCCTCGATCCCAACGCGCCTACCGCCCAGGACCCAAGTCCCAGGACAGCGGAGCCCGTCGAGGGACTCCGCCTGCTCAGCTGTCAAAGGTAAAGCGAGAGAAGAGCTGGTCCCAATCGCCACGGGCGCGCAGTACGAGCTCCACCATTTCGCGGACCGCCCCGTGGCCACCAGGGTTGTCGAGGACCCTGTGAACGACGTCTCGGACCTCCTGAGCGGCATCGGCGGGCGCGAAGGAAAGGCCGCATTGCCCCAGGACCACCAGATCGGGAAGGTCGTCGCCGACGTAGGCGATCCGCCTGGCGACAGTGTTGTGGCGCGTCAGAAAAGTCTCGAGGCCTGCACGCTTGTCCGCGACTCCCATGGCGAGGAACTCCAGCTTGAGCTCGCTGGCTCGGCGTTCCAGTGCCGCGGAGTCGCGTCCTGACAGGATGCCCACCTTCAGGCCAGCAAGCTGCGCCAGCTTCAAACCGAGGCCGTCACGAGCGTCGAAGCGCAGCTGATTGTGACCTCGGCGATCGTAGTAGAGACCACCGTCCGTAAGGACCCCATCCGCGTCGCAGAGAATCCACTCGAGCTCGGCCGCCCGGCGAGAAAAGTCGCTTTCAGCGAGAATCGGCATGGTGTCCTAGAAAAGCTCCAGTCCCCAGAGGTCGTGCAGGTGGACGATGCCCTCGAGCTCTCCCGCTTCTGTGCAGACAAACAGAGAGGTGATGCGGTTGTCCTCCATGATCTTCAGCGCCGCCGAGGCCAGCTCGTCCCGGTGGATGAC
>JAUWSP010000014.1 GCA_030610025.1 Acidobacteriota bacterium
AGCACAAGAGATCCCGCGCGATGACGAGACAAGGCGGTGGCCAGCCCGCCCAAGTCTGAGTAGCCGTCGCCGTCCCCCTGCGGACCACCCGAACGAGCCTCCAGATCACAAACGTATTGCAGGGATGAACCAACGGCCGCCAGAGGCGACGGCCGCTTCAACCTCCAAGCCCTCAAAGACCAGCCGGAAGGAACGTCCGGCTGCCTCAACCCTCGAGGACGGGTGGGTGGGGGGCCGGGGGCTAGCCGTCCGGATCGATGTCGATATCGTCGAGAATCGTCAGGATGACGCCGGTCGAATAGCCTCTTCGTTCGAGGTACCGGCCGGCCGCGGCCCGGTCACCGGGACCCTTGGAGCGCCGCTCGAGGACACGCCTGGCGGCCTGCAGCTCATCTCCGGGATCTTCGAAGACCGCAGTCACTGCCTCGTCGGCGATGCCAGGCTCCACGCCCTTGCGCTCCAACTCGGCACGGATGCGGCGGGGTCCATAGCCCTTCCGCGTCAACGGACCGGAGGCCATTTCGATCGCGAAACGCCGATCATCGAGCCAGCCGTGCAATTCGAGGTCCCTCAGGGTCTCCTCGATCTCCGGCCCACCGAAACCTCGGGCTTCGAGCTTCCTTGCCAGCTCGGCATTGAAGTGAGGGCGCAGTGCCAGAAGGCGCAACGCCTTGTCTCGACACTTCTCAGCAGGTCGACTCGCCAGGGTTACCCACCTCGAATACCAGTCAGGTTTGGTCGGATCAGTTCTGATCGATCTCGAAAGGCGACTTCGAGTCCAACACTCCCGCGTCGTCCGTTATCTCCAGGGTCGATTCCATTTGCTCGCGGGCAACGTCGGAGGTGAATTGAACACCCTGCACCTTGAGCTTGAACTCGTCCGGGTTGGTAGACCGGCGCAGCGCCTCGTCCAGCGTGATGAGGCCGGATTTGTAGAGCTGATAGAGGGATTGGTCGAAGGTCTGCATACCGTATTGGCTGGTGCCGAGCGCTATCTGCTCACGGATGTACTTGGTGCGCTCTTTGTTCTCGATGCACTCCCGTATATAGGGCGTCGCGATCATGACCTCGACAGCGGGTACTCGACCCGTGCCATCGGCTCTCGGAACCAGGCGCATGGAAATAGCGGCCCGGAGGACCTGCGCCAGCTGGATTCGAATCTGCTTCTGCTGATGAGGAGGGAAGACCGAGATGATCCGGTTGATGGTCTCGGTGGCGTCGAGGGTGTGGAGTGTCGAGAGCACGAGATGCCCTGTTTCGGCAGCCAACAAGGCCGTTTCGATGGTCTCGTAGTCTCGCATCTCACCCACCAGAATGACATCTGGATCCTGGCGGAGAGCCACACGCATGGCCTGGGGAAAGCCCAGGGTGTCCACCTCGACCTCGCGCTGATTGACGATCGATTTCTTGTCCCGATGCAGGAACTCGATGGGGTCCTCGATCGTGATGATGTGCTCGAGCCGGTTGGCGTTGATGTGGTCGATGATGCCCGCCAGGGTCGTCGACTTACCCGAACCCGTGGTTCCGGTGCAGAGAATCAGACCACGACGCTCGAGACAGAGCTTCTCGAGCACCTTCGGAAGGAGCAATTCTCGAAGGGTCTTGATGCGGGCCGGAATCACACGCAAGACCAACCCCACGGAGCCTCGCTGCTGGAACACGTTGCAACGGAATCGACCCAGACCAGGAACCGAATAGGCGATGTCGATCTCGAACTCTTCCTTGAAGCGCTGCTTCTGCCTCGCGTTCATGATCGAGAAGGCCATGGCTACCGTGTCCTCTTGCATCAAGCGCTTGAACTCGGTCAAAGGCTGCAGCTCGCCATCCACTCGAACCACCGGGTGGGTACCCACCTTCAGATGAAGGTCGGAGGCATCGCGTTCGATCGCGAGCTTGAGCAGATCATTGAGATTCATGGTGTTGCTCCTCCAAGTCGCCTGGACGAGAAATCAATCGCTCCAGGAGCGGCAATCAGCCGAGAAACCTTTGAAAAAGACTAGCGGCCGTCTCGAAAGGTGTCAATCGCAGTAGTCACACCGTGCGCTGGCTCGAGGCCAGCAGCAATGTGCTTCCCACCAACGCCGCCGTCTCCGTGCGCAGGATTCGAGGGCCGAGAGCCAACGTCAGACATCCCATGGCCTCCATGTCCTGGCGCTCCTTCTCCTCCCATCCTCCCTCAGGCCCTACGACAAGACACGCAGAGCCGAGTGTATGGACCCCTGCCGTGGGCTCAGGGCTCGGATCCAAGGCCCAACAGGTCTCGGACCCGGAGGTCAGCTCTGCCAACTCCCGCCACTCGTGCACTCCAGAGATCTCGGGCACCAGCGATCGATCCGACTGGATCACCGCAGCCGCAGCGACTCGTCGAAGGCGCTCCAGAGTGCCCGCCCCGTAGCTTCGAGGACCTCTGCCAGAGTGGATGAGGTGAATGGCGCTGACACCTACTTCCGTGCACTTCTCGACCAGCCACGTCAAACGCTGGGGCTTGGGGGGAACAACGCAAAGCTCCAGCCAGGTTTCGGGCTCGTTCCCAGGAGCCTCTCCAGCCAGCTCCAGATAGCCAGCGAGTCGATCGACCCGGGCCACCCTCGCCCATCGCGCACGGCCTCGCCCATCCACGACACGTAAGCGGTCGCCGACTCTCTGACGCCGTGCTCTGAAGAGATGTCGATATCGATCGCCTTCGATCGTGACGTCTGGCCGGTCCAACTCCTCCGGCGACAGCAGAAGCGAGGCCGTCATGCCGCTCTCTCCAACAGGCAGCCCACCCACTCTCCCGATTGGCGCGACCGCTTCTCCCGCAACCCGAAGCTCGCGAGCTCCCGAAGGTACGAATCGTGCTGGTCGACCAGCAGTCCCGAGACGACGATTTCGGCACTCGCAGTCAGGAGTCCAACGATCGATGCCAGGTCGCCGCGGATCCTCGCCGGAATCACGTTGACGAGTGCCAGGTCGAAGCCTGGTCCCGCCCTCAGGCAATCTACCGTTCCGGCAACGAGTCGCGGAGACAACCGATTCAACCTGCAGTTCTCCAGAGCCAGCAGCACCGCCGCTCTATCGACATCGAAACCGATCACTTCACGGGCGCCGAGAGTCAGTGCAGCAAAAGCCAGGATGCCTGTCCCGGTTCCCACATCGAGAACCCTGAGACCCTCCATGGAGATCCCTTCCATCAGCTCCACCGCCAGTCGCGTCGACTCGTGGCTGCCGGTGCCAAAGGCGGATCGGGCAGGTATGCGCAGTAGGACCCGCCCGGTCTGGCCCGACGCCGAGGACCCGTCCGGCTCTCGAGAGTCGACAAGGAAGCCACTGCCGAGCTCGACGGGTCTGGCCTTGCGCCGATACACGGCAAGCCAGTCCGCAGCCGGTACAGCCTCGGCGCCTTCGATCCGAGCCTCCGGCCATTCGGCAGAGCTCTCGAGTCGCCGGCTGACCTCGATTGAGAGAGGTTCCTCGAAGTAGGCCAGAACCTGATGGCAAGTCCCGTCGGCAGGCGACACCGATTCAACACCCAGGGTACCCAGAGACCACAGCTCCGCGATCAGGCGATCCTCCGAGCCCGAGGTCACGGTGAATCGCAAGCACAGGTAGGTTGCCACTAGCGCAGTTTCGCTCCATTCGGGCTTCCAGGCCTCAGCCGAAAAGGTCCCGCACCCGCCCGATGACGCCTCGCTCGCCCTTCACCTCGCTGCCTTCGATCTCGGCGAGACGGCGCAACAGCTCCAACTGCTCTTCGGAAAGCTCACGAGGCTTCGGCACGAGGACCCGAGCTCGCACGAAATGGTCGCCGCGCCCACGTCCATCGAGGCGATCGACGCCCTTCCCAGAGAGCTTGAACTCCCTACCGTCCGGCGTTCCAGAGGGGATCTCCAAGGGGACCGAACCATGCAGCGTCGCCGCTTCCACGGAGGTTCCCAGAACCGCTTGCGAGTAGCTCAGGTCGAGGATGCTTCGAGTATGAGAGCCCTCGCGCTCGAACTGGGCGTGCGGCTCGACGAAGATATCGACATAGAGATCCCCGGCCGGCCCGCCACGGCGACCATGCTCACCCTCACTGGTGAGACGCAAGCGGGTTCCTGTGTCCACCCCCGCCGGGACCTTGACTTCGATCGAACGCTCCTGTTCGACCCTGCCTTCACCCCGGCAAGCACTACAAGGGTCGGTAATCACTCGGCCGTCTCCCCTGCATTGAGGGCAAGTGCGGGCGACTGTGAAGAACCCCTGGCTGATACGGACCTGTCCATAGCCACTGCAGGTCCTGCAGGTCTCGGGAGACGAACCGGGCTTGCTGCCGGTGCCGGCGCATTCGGAACAGCTCTCCAGTCGTGGGATCTTCAGCGTCTGCTCGGTCCCGAACGCGGCCTCCTCGAGCGACAAGCTCAGCTGATAGCGCAGATCGGCACCTGGCTCACCACGCCTACGCTGGCCCGCACCGCTGAAAAGGTCACCGAAATCCAGGCCGAAGAAATCGCCCAGGATGTCGGCGAAGTCGCCGAACGTACTCGTATCGAAGCCACCAAAGCCCTGTCCAGAGACACCCTGGTGACCGAAACGGTCGTACCGGGCCTTCTGATTCGGGTCCGATAGAACGGAGTAGGCTTCGGCTGCCTCCTTGAATTTCTCCTCGGCCGCCTTGTCGCCCGGATTCCGGTCGGGGTGAAACCGAACGGCCAGCCTTCGATAGGCGGACTTGACCTCGGCCTCCGAGGCATCGCGAGCGACCGCAAGGACCTCGTAGTAATCTCGTTTTGTTGCCATCTTCGAGGGAATCTATATCGGCTCGGTCGTATCCGGCTCGTCGACCTCTTGCAGCATGAGCTCCGAGAGCTGACGCGAAACGCTATTGAGATCGAACATGGCGGCCTCGAGGTCGGCCCTGTCGCCACTGGTCAGGGCCATCCTGGACTTGAGCAGAGTCTCGCGAATCTGTTGGCGCTCGTTCCCATCCACCATGTCCTTGAATTGGTCGATGACCTTCTCGTTGGTGTAGATCAGACCTTCGAGTCGGTTCTTCAATCGCCGAATCTCGCGTCGCTCCTTGTCTTCGCGGGAGTACTCCTCGGCCTCGCCAATCAGCCGGTCGATCTCTTCCTTCGTCAAACCTCCGGCCGGGTTGATCTGGACGCTCTGCGACCGGTTCGTGGCTACGTCCCGAGCGGCGACGCTGACAATGCCGTTGGAATCGATGGAGAACGAGACCTCGATCTGCGGCACACCCCGAGGAGCCGGAGGAACACCCACCAGGTCGAACTTCCCGAGAGACTTGTTCTCAGCCGCGATCTCGCGCTCGCCCTGAAGGACGTGGATCTCGACGGTGTCCTGATTGTCCACAACCGTGGTGAAGATCTGAGTGGCCTTCGTCGGAATGGTCGAGTTGCGTTCGATCAGCTTGGTAAACAGGCCGCCCCGGGTCTCGACACCGATCGACAGCGGAGTGACATCCAGTAGGACGATGTCCTTGATGTCGCCGCGCAGGATGCCCCCTTGAATCGCGGCACCGATGGCGACGACCTCATCAGGGTTGATCTCCCGGTTGGGCGGCCGCCCGAAGATCCGTTCCACCGCTCGAATCACCTTCGGAGTCCGGGTCTGACCTCCGACCAGCAACACCTCGTCGATCTGATCGGGCCGAATGGCGGCGGCTTCCAGGGCCTCGAGGAAGGGGCCTTCGGTACGTTTCACCAGATCGTCGACCATCTCCTCGAAGGTTGATCGCTTCAGAGTCCTCACGAGGTGCTTGGGGCCACTCTCGTCGGCCGAGATGAACGGCAGGTTGATCGGAACTTCCTCGGATGCGGAAAGCTCGCACTTGGCGCGCTCTGCCGCCTCCTTCAAACGCTGCAGCGCCATGCGGTCAGCCCTCAGATCGATACCGGTCTCCGATTGGAACTCCGAGATCAGCCAATCCATGACTCGCTGATCGAAGTCCTCGCCCCCGAGATAGGTGTCGCCCGAGGTTGCCTTGACCTCGAAGACCCCGTGGGATAGCTCGAGAATGGAGATGTCGAAGGTGCCGCCGCCCAGGTCATAGATAGCAATGGTCTTGCCGCCAGGGTCCCTGTCTACGCCGTAGGCCAGGGCGGCTGCCGTCGGCTCGTTGATGATCCGCAAGACCTCGAGACCCGCAATGCGGCCGGCGTCACGAGTCGCCTGGCGCTGGGAGTCATTGAAATAGGCCGGCACCGTGATGATGGCCTCGGTGATCTCCTCGCCCAGTGCCTCCTCGGCGAACGCCTTGATCTCCCTGAGGATGAAAGCCGAGATCTCCTCCGGGCTGTGTTGCTTGTCGCGCGCCTCGATGGCCACGTCGCCGTTGGTCGCCTCCACCAGCGGATAGGGCAGCACGTCCTTCGCCCGGACGATCTCCGGATCACTGAACTTGCGACCGATCAAACGCTTGACGGAAAAAACAGTGTTGCGGGGATTGATGATGGCCTGACGCTTGGCGATCTGGCCGACCAGCCGCTCGCCGTCCTCGGTGAAAGCGACGATCGAAGCCGTTGTCCGGCTACCTTCTCGGTTGCTGATGACCCGAGGAGAGGCCACATCGACCACCGCCACACAGCTGTTCGTCGTTCCGAGATCGATTCCGAGGATCTTGCTCACGTCAACCCTTCCCAGCCGTTGCCAAAATGCGTTGGAAGATCATGCCGATCTCCCTCTGCGCCTGGCGGCCATCACTTCCCCCCATTGGGGCCGAACCCATCGTCGATGATGGGCATTGCCACCTTGACGACCGCGGGCCTCAACAGACGCCCGTGCATTGTGTAGCCGGACTGCATCACATAGCTGACGGTCGGCTCTTCAACGGAGGTGTCTTCATGTCGCGATACCGCTTCGTGAAACTGGGGATCGAAGGTCTCACCCATGGCTGACACCCGCTCCACGCCGGAGCTGTTCAGCAGGTCCTTGACCTGGCGCAGAATGAGATTCACGCCGACCTTGAGGTCCTGCTCCTGCCCCTCGGCAGACAGTGCCCTCTCCAGGTTGTCGATCACGGGAAGAATCTGGCGAAATACCTCGGCGGTGGCAAAGCGACGATCCTCATCGCGCTCCTTTTCGGACCGCTTCCGGAAGTTGTCGAAATCAGCCAGGGTTCTCGCCGAACGATCGCGCAGGTCAGCGACCTCCTCCCGCAGTTGACTCAACTCCACGTCGGCTACCGAACTGCCCGCACCCACCCCTTCGACCGGCCTGTCCTCCGGTACCACTGCGATCTCTGGCTCGCCCTGCCCCTCGGTGGTGACACTCTCGACCGCTTTCAGGGCGTCCTGCATCGCAGTCTCGATGTCACCCAGGTCCTCCGCCTCGAGCTCGAACTCCCCGGATTCCATCTCATCAACGCCGTGTGGGCTCTTTCGTTCGCTCATACCGACTTCCTACTCCTCTGCTTCGTCGTCCGCCGTCGCACGCAGTGCCTGTCCGAGCGTTCTTCCCAGATAGCTCACCAACGGTACGACTTTCTGATAGTCCATTCGGGATGGGCCGAAGATTCCGAGGCTCCCGAGCGCATGCTCCTTGGAGCCATAGGTCGTGGCCACGAGGCTGAAATCAAGATCCGAGGTCAGGTCGCTTTCCTCACCGATGATGACTTGTACACCCTGGCCGCCGATCAACTGGTTGAGAATGCGAACCAGATCTGCTTTATCAGTAAAGGTCTCGATCAATCGACGCACTCTCGGGATATCCGACAACTCCGGTTGTCCCAGCACGACCTGGGTCCCCTCGACCAGAAGGCCCGGACCGTCATCGGCCCCCAGAGCCTGCTGAGCCAGGTCCACAGCATCAGCCAGCATATTGTCCAGCTCGGCTCTTTCCTGAGCCATCAGGCCGAGCAGCTTGTCTCGAACCTGCCGTAGAGTCAGTCCACTGCAGCTCTCCGTCAGATAGTTGGAGATCCGCACGAGCTCTTCTCTCGTCATCTCGTGAAGAGTCTCGATCACCCTGTTCTCTACCAGCCCGCCCACCGAGACCATGACGCAAAGTGTGCGACAACCCGACAGCTTGATGAAGTTGATCGCCTTCAGCACCGTCTCCCCGACGGGTGGCGTCACCACGATTCCGATCTGGTTGGACAGCTGCGTCAACAGGTGGGTCACCACTTCCATGAGCTTTTCGACATCTGAGAGCACAGACCCGAGCTCGCCCTGGATCAGTCGTCGGTTGGGCCCCGAGATCCTCTTGCTGGGCATCAAGGAGTCGATGTAGAAATGATACCCGGAGGCCGTGGGCACCCTGCCCGCAGACTTATAGGGCTGCGCCAGGAAGCCTTGGTCCTCGAGGTCGGCCATGACGTTGCGGATACTCGCAGACGAGAGTCCGTGGCGTTCGAGCTTGGCCACGGTCCGCGAGCTGACCGGCTCACCGCTCGAGATGAAGGTGTGAATCACATCCCGCAGAATCTCGCTGTCGCGATCGGCGGAAGAGGTTCGTCTGCTGTGGGCTACCATATCGACTCGATGAAAATCTCTGACCAGGGTTGCTCGTCAGTGCCGCGTGCCGGAAAACTAGCCGTGTCCCAGTCCACTGTCAAGCCACTGGGCCTGGAGCCGGGCGGTCACTCCCAAGCCAATGCCCGCGCCCTGCCTGGGCACTTCTGCGAATCAAGGACTCCCCTGATTGGGCCTTGCCTGGGCAACTGCCCACGGCTATTGTAGCGCAGCGATGTCAACACCGAAGTCACTGGTTCCACTACGGTTCTCCCTCGTTGGGCCAGGACGCGTGGGTAGCAGCATGGCCCACTGGCTGACAGCCCAGGGCGCCGAGATCGTGACCGTAGCAGGCCGCGATCCCGAGGCTACGGCCAGCCTCGCACGGCAATTCGGGGCCACTGCTGTCGGGATCGATCAACTGAGAACGGAAGGCCAGTCGCTACTGCTGCTGGCCATTTCCGACCCGGCCCTTGCGTCTGTCGCAACCAGCCTGGCCGAAAAGCCCCAGGCGGAGGTCACCCTTCACACGGCTGGCGCTCTCGACGCTTCGGTGCTCGCCCCACTACGCGCCGCCGGCTCCAGCACCGGATCCTTGCACCCTCTCATGGCCTTTCCTGCGGTCCTCACAGACCCGGGGCAAGCCGACGGCAAGGTCTTCGCCTTCGATGGCGATCCACAAGCACAGGCCCTTGCTGTCAGGCTGGCCCTCTCCTGGGGTGGAATCCCTGTTCATGTGCCCGCAGAGGCGCGGCCCATCTACCACCTGGCGGCCTCGCTCGCGGCCGGTGGCATCGTGACCCTGCTCGCCACTGCCGCGGAGATGGCCAGAAAGCAGGGGCTGCCCCACGAGCTCACCGAAGGTTATGTCGCCCTGGCCCGCGGCGCCATCGAGCAGGCCTCCGAGGCAAGTGAGCTCCCCAGCGCCATCACCGGCCCACTGGCGCGGGGCGATCTCGACACGTTTCAGCGGCAGATCGAGATCCTCGAGAAACTCGATAAGGGGCTGGCGCAGGCAGTCATGGGTCTCGCCGAACTGACCCTCCGCCTCACCTCGGACAAGGCCGACACCAAATCCCCTCCGGAGGCCCGAACCGAGGCGCCCAGAGCATAGAGGAACCGGTCACTTTCGCACCGGAGACCTGATGGTAAGATCGACTCGCTTTTTCGCGGAAGATCGCGGAAGATAGAGCCCCATAACAATGGCTACATTCAACTTCAGCACCATGCAGATGACGGTCAAGGTCGTCTATTACGGCCCTGGTCTTTGCGGCAAGACGACGAATCTACAGTTCATCTACGGCCATACAACTCCAAACTCTCGAGGTGAGATGGTCTCCCTGGAGACCAAGGCGGATCGCACCCTGTTCTTCGATCTGCTGCCCATCGAGGTGGGGACCATCGCCGGTTTCAAGACCAAGATCCAGCTCTACACGGTACCTGGACAGGTCTTCTACAACACCACTCGCAAGCTGGTCTTGAAAGGGGTCGACGGGATCGTCTTCGTGGCCGATACCCAGCGACCGATGTTGCAGTCCAACGTCGAGTCGCTCGCCAACCTGAAGACCAACCTGGCGGAGCTCGGCATCTGCATCGATGCGGTGCCCATGGTCTTCCAGTACAACAAGAGGGATCTTCAGGACGTCTGTACGGTCAGCGAGCTCGACGGCACACTCAACAGCCGGGAGGTCCCCAGAGTCGAGGCCGCTGCCCTGACCGGGATGGGCGTCTTCGAAACCCTGAGAGCGATCTCGAAACTCACTCTCGGAGCTCTCAAGAAGCAGCTCGAGGAAGGCTCGCCTGCTTCGGCCAGGGTCCCATTGCCGACACCGCCCAGGGCACCTCAGACGGCGGTAGCCAAAGAAGCAGCGGCCAATGCGCAGGCTCTCAGCCAACCCCCGGTCGGCCAATCCCCGGCCAGGTCCACCGCCAGCCTCCAAGGCTCTGTCAGCCAGGCGGTGGCCAGTGGAGCCTCGGCCGCAAGGCCTGTAGAGGCGCGACCCACACCCGTCAGGGCAACCGACACCAAGCCCTCACCCGTCGCGGTTCCGCCCCCTGCCCCACCGAGACCGAGGCCAGCCCCATCGCCCAGCAAGCGGGAAACTAGCAGGACCAGCCGCAATCTACTGCTCCGATTGGATCAGGCGGATCTCCAGCGCACTCATAGAGTGACCTTGAGTCTCAGGCTCGAGGACGCCGAGCGAAGGCTGGTTCAGGAAGTACGCAATGTGCAGTTGGACCTGGATCGAACCGAACAGTCCGACGATCTGCAGCTGCAACTCAATATACGGCTGCACCCCAAGTCTTGACGTAGCCCGACCTGCTCAGTGAAATCGAGAGCCAGGTACATCCCTGGAGCCGACAAGGCATGAGATGCCCGTTCTGCACCGAAAACAAAGATCGGGTGGTGGATTCCCGAGAGAATCGCAATGGCATGACCATTCGCAGGCGCCGGGAGTGCCTGGAATGCGGACGGCGCTTCACCTCGTACGAGAGGATCGAAGAGATCCCCTATATGGTGATCAAGCGCGACGGCAGCCGGGTCGAGTTCGATCGGGCAAAGCTACTTACCGGCCTGCACAAGGCCTGCGAGAAGCGTCCTGTGCCGGCAAAGCGATTGGAGGAGCTCGTCGACCTCGTCGAGCAGCAACTGCAGGACAGGGAAGATCACGAGATCACGACGCAGGAAATTGGCCAATTCGTCATGGACCAATTGAAGGAACTGGATCAGGTCTCCTACGTCCGGTTTGCATCCGTCTACCGTAAATTCGAAGATATCGACGCCTTCATGACGGAGCTCAAGAATCTTCTTGATCAGCGTCGCTGAACCCCAAAGGCCCGGAAGCCATGACCACGACACCCAGCATGAATGACGAGGCCCTCGACGGCAGCATGAAGCTGCCGGACGTCTTGCCGGTCCTGCCGCTCAAGGACACGGTGATCTTCCCCTACATCATTCTGCCGCTCTCCGTCGGTCGTGACAAAAGCGTCCTTGCCGTCGACCAGGCTCTGGCAGAGAACCGCATCATCATGCTGGTCACCCAGAAGGACGCTACGGTCGAAGATCCGGGAGAGGAAGACCTTCACGACTTCGGAACGGCGGCCCTGATCATGCGCATGCTGAAGCTGCCGGATGGCCGCATCCGCATCCTCGTGCAGGGACTCAGCCGAGCCCGGATAGCGCATATCGGCCAGACCGAGCCCTATCTGAAGGCCAAGATCGAACAGCTCGACGAGCCGATATTCGGCGAGCAGGATCTGGAGTTGGAGGCCCTCGTCCGCACGGTAAAAGAGGGTTTGGACACGGTGGTCAACCTCGGCAAGACCATCTCACCCGAGGTGATGATCATTGCGGCCAACCTGGAGGACCCCGGGCGGCTGGCAGACCTGGCAGCGGGCAACCTCGAGCTGAAGGCCGAGGATGCTCAGGAAATTCTCAAGACCGTCTCCCCGTTGGAGCGACTCCGCAAGGTCAGCGACCTGCTCTTGAGAGAGATCCAGCTCCTCAAGATGCAACAGGAGATCTCGCTCCAGGCTCGGGGCGAGATGGACAAGGGACAGCGAGAGTACTTTCTACGGCAGCAGCTCAAAGCGATCCAGCAGGAGCTCGGCGAAGGGGACGAGCTGGATGAGGAGATCACCGTCTTTCGTCGTATCGGCAAGGAGAAACAACTGCCCGAGGAGGCGCTCGAGGAGCTGGAACGTCAGATCCACAGGCTGGAGCGCGGCCATCCCGACAGCGCCGAAACCGCGATTACCCGCACCTACCTCGAGTGGCTGACGGGGCTGCCATGGGAAACCCAGAGCGAGGACCTCCTGGACCTGATGCGAGCCCGCAAAATCCTGGATGAGGACCACTACGATCTGGAGAAGGTCAAGGAGAGGATTCTCGAGTACCTGGCGGTTCGCAAGCTCAAAAACGACACCAAGGGACCGATCCTCTGCTTCGTGGGTCCGCCCGGAGTCGGCAAGACTTCGCTCGGACGCTCGATTGCCAGGGCGTTGGGGCGAGAGTTCGTTCGGATCTCTCTGGGCGGTGTGCGAGACGAGGCGGAGATTCGCGGCCATCGGCGAACCTACGTCGGAGCGATGCCCGGCAGGATCATTCAGGGAATCAATCAAGCCAGAACCAGCAATCCGGTCTTCATGCTGGACGAGATCGACAAGGTCGGGGCCGACTTCCGGGGCGATCCCTCATCCGCCCTGCTCGAGGTCCTGGACCCGGAGCAGAACTTCAGCTTTCGTGACCACTATCTGAGCGTCGCCTACGACCTGTCGCGGGTGATGTTCATTACGACCGCCAACATGTTGGAGCCCATTCAACCCGCTTTCCTCGATCGCATGGAAGTCATCCGCCTGAGCGGCTACACCGGTCAGGAGAAACTGCAGATCGCGAAACGCCACCTCATTCCGAAGCAGGTTGCGCAGCATGGGCTCAAGCCTAGCCAGATCTCGTTCTCGACGGCGGCGATCCGCAAGATCGTCAAGGACTACACCAAGGAAGCGGGTCTACGCAATCTCGAACGGGAGCTGGCCGCCATCTGCCGTAAGGTGGCCGTCCAGGTGGCTCAGGGAAAGAAGGGGAAGACTCCCATCTCCATGCCCAGGGTCGAAGAGCTTCTGGGGCCTGCCAAGCACTTCAGCGAAGAGCTCCTGACGATCGATCGGATCGGCGTCGCCACTGGCCTGGCCTGGACAGCAGCGGGCGGCGATCTGCTCTTCATCGAAGCCGTGGCGCTGCCAGGCAAGGGCGGGCTACGACTGACGGGACAACTGGGCGACGTGATGAAGGAATCTGCCCAGGCCGCCCTGAGTTTTTCTCGTTCCTACTGTGCCGCATCCGACGTTCCCAGGGATTTCTTCACCACCCATGATTTCCACATTCATGTGCCGGCGGGCTCGGTCCCCAAAGATGGTCCTTCGGCCGGTATCACCATCGCGGCAGCCATCGTGTCGGTCCTGCTCGGCAGACCGATCAACCGGCGGGTGGCCATGACCGGCGAGATCACATTGCGCGGGGACATCCTGCCCATTGGTGGACTCAAGGAGAAGGTGCTGGCTGCCAAAGCGGCCGGGGTCAAACGGATCGTGCTGCCCCGACTCAACGAGAGGGATCTCCACGAGGTCCCACCGGAGCTTCGCAAGGGCCTCACTTTTCACTTCGCCGAGGACATGCGCGAGGTGTTGGATATCGCCCTTCTCAAGCGGGCGACAACTCGACGCAAGGCGATCAGCAGCACTTCAGCGTAGTACCCGGTCGGCAATGAGCTCGAGCCAAGAAGACCGCCTCCTGCAGTGGCTCCGAGGGGAGCTGCGCAAAGACGGCAGCGACCGCATCGGCGACGATGCCGCGCTGCTACCGAAAGCGGAGACCGCGATCACCGTCGACCATCAAATTGCGGGAGTTCATTTCCCGACCGGTCTCGACCCCAGAGTCGTGGCGAGGCGCCTTTTGGCTGTGAACCTCTCCGATCTGGCCGCCATGGGTGCCGACCCGCGCTATGCGTTCCTTGCTCTGAACTCTCCTCCCGACCAGAACGTCAAGAGATTTCTCCGGGCCCTGTTGAAAGCCTGTAGGCAAGCAAACGTCGAATTGGCTGGCGGAGATCTTGCCCGCAGCCCTGTTCTGTCGGCGACACTGACGCTGGTGGGTGGGAAGCCCCCCAGAGGCAGGTGGGTGCGGCGTAGCAACGGTCAGCCAGGAGATCGCCTCTGGCTGGGTGGCCCCGTAGGCCAATCTGCCCTCGGCCGCCACCTGCTTGCAAGCGGAGCCGAGTATCAGAATTCTCGCATCCAACTACCTCTCGACCTGGCCTCCGACCGTTGCCTGGCTACCGCAGCCAGGCAGGCGATCCGTCGCCATCTGTTTCCGCATCCCCAGATCGACCTGGGCCTCTGGCTGGGCCGCCGCCGTAGAGCCGC
>JAUWSP010000352.1 GCA_030610025.1 Acidobacteriota bacterium
GCGATCCAGGCGTACTCGGCACCTTCGATGCGAATGACGGCGCTCGTGTCGCAGGTCGACTCCGTTCCGTACAGGGTCGCCGTGCCGGCGAAGGAGTAGTTGTAGTCAGCCGGCTTCCGCTTGAGCGTCCCCGACGGATCGTAGGTCCAGGTCGAATCCCCTGTGGATTCGATCATGGCCATGTCACCCGCGGTGCCATCCGGCAGCGTGAGTCCGGTCAACTCGAAGTCGCCCTTGGTCCGGCTGCTGTCGACCGAGATGATGTTCGTCTCGGGATCGACTCTCACGTCGATGGCGCAGACAGCCTTGGCCTTGCCCACTAGGACACTGGCCGTGCAAGTCTGCGTCTGACCGTCCTTGACCGACTCACCATTGAAGGTGTAGGTACCGTCGGTCTTCGGAGTAAAGGTCCAGGTCGTCGGGCCCGTGCTCTTCAGGTCGGCGACGCTGCCCTTGCCACCAGGTAGACCGGCGGCGGTGATCTTGAACTCGCCATCGCTGGTGCCGGTGACGGTAATCATGTCGGTGGCCTGGTCATAGCTAGCCTTGATATTGCAACTCGGCTTGGGCTCAGCGACCGACCGAGAGCTCTTGAGGGCCAGGTTCATGCAGCTCTCGGGCACGATGAAGGTGTACTCGGTGTCATTCGACATCACGAGGATCTGCCACGCAGGAACGGACTCTTTGGCCGCCCAGCGGGGATTCACGACCACCGACGGCTCACCGCCCTTGCGGTTGGCCATCCACTTCAGGGTGTCACCAGGGTTGATGGTGGTCTTCGTGACCGTTCCGTCTCCCTCTTTGGCGGCTCGCATCGTCGCGAACAGATCGTCGGCGTTGCCGCCCCAGCCACCGATTTCGAGTACTTCGCGAATGTCCGACTCGAAGCGGTCGAAGAGATCTTTCATCTCCTCTAGATTTCTGGCCGAGTGCGGGGAAAACGTCGAGCCTGGACGACCCAGCACATAGATGTCCACCTGGGCCATGGCCGGCGCTGCAGACAGTGCCAGTAGGGCAGCCATCGCAAGACCGATCCCAAGCGTTACTCTCAGAGACTTGAACTTAGACATCACTATCTTCCCTCCTCTGTTGGATTCTCCGTCGGAGAATTGGAGTTCCTTATCTTGATTGGTATTTGTACCGGGATGCACGGACTTGCACCGCTTCCTTCCGCGGTTGCACGGATCCCAGCAGCTTTCCTTCGTGTCCGATAGTACCAGAAGTCGGCTCATAAATGAATATCCATATAACGAGACTGTCTTTTTCTGCTCCTAAGGGAACCTTTTTCGTGACCGATGTCTCTCAATGAACGAAGACAGGGCCGCCAAGGCCGCAGACCAAGAAGACATAGCCAAGTCTACATATAAAAGGAGTTGACACAATGACGAATTCCCCCCTGCAGATCACAGACGAGCAGTTCGACGACACGGTCGTGAAGTCCGACGTACCCGTCCTGGTAGACTTCTGGGCACCCTGGTGTGGGCCTTGCCGCGTGGTCGCACCCGTATTGGAGGAACTGGCGGACGAGCTCGCCGAGAAGGTCGTGATCGCCAAGGTCAACACCGATCAGAACCCGATCTACGCTCAGCGCCTCGGTATCCAGGGCATTCCGACGATGGTGCTCTTCAAGGATGGAACCGAAGTGGATCGCGTCGTCGGTGCCCTGCCCAAAGCCAATCTCAAACAGTGGATCGACTCGAGCCTCACCAACTAGGCTAGAGAGCAGGAGTCGGTGCGACAAGCTGACTCTCTTCCGCGCCACGGAGGAAACAAGACAATGACGCGCAACCTAATTCTGGGTATGGCGTTGCTGGGCTCACTCTGCCTCGCCACAGCCGAGGCAGACGAGCTGAGCCTCCTCGATGCCATGTCCACAGCCCGCGATCAGGCTCGCGAGGTCACGACGGCTCGAGCTCGAGCCGAGGCCGGGGCCGCCCGCCTCAAGCAGGCGAAGGGCTATCGGATGCCGCAGGTGAGATTCCAGGAGATCTGGATGACCACCAACTCTCCTGCCGAGGTCTTCGCGCTACAGCTCAATCAAGGGGTGTTCTCGTTCGACGACTTCGTAATGAGCGACCCCAACAACCCGGACTGGTTCGAGAACGCCACCAGCCGGTTCGAGCTCATGCTTCCCATCTACATGGGCGGCGGTCTCTCGGGTCGGATCGACCAGGCGAGACTGGCCGCCGAGGCCGACGAGATCAAGACGACGTGGGCCGCTGACAGTGCCGCTCTGGCTGCCGCCGAGGCCTACATTCGCCTGGCTCAGGTGCGCGAGAACCTCATCCTCCTGGAGCGCTCGTTGGAGACCGTCGAGGCGCATGTGAACCTCGCCAGGGCCTACGTGGACCAGGGAATGCTGGTGCGCTCGGAGCTTCTCATGGCAGAGGTCGAGTGGGCGCGAATCCAGGATCTCTTTCAGCAGGCCAGGGGCCAGGCCAAGGTAGCCGAGGCCAACCTCTCGTTTCGTCTCGGTTCCGATCCCTCGACGGCCTGGGAGCTCAGCAAGCTCCCCGAACCCGAGCCGATCGACAACAGCATCGAGCCCTGGCTGACCAGCGCCGAGACTCGGGCAGACCTGGAGGCCGCCCGACGCCTGCTGTCTGCAGCCGAGCTCGAGGTCAAGGTCCAGCGGTCCGCGATGATGCCCAAGGTCGGACTTCAAGCCAAGTACGACTTCTACGACCAGAATCTCTTCGGTACCGGTGCCCATTCGGGCTCCGTGGCGGCTGTCGCCAGTATCGACATCTTCTCGGGCAACCGTCATCGTGCTGCCAAGGCTGCCGCGGAGGCCGACCTCGAGGCCGGCCGTCAGCAGCTCGAGCTCTTCGAGGACGGGATTCGCCTCGGGGTCAAGGACGCCTTCGAGACGGCAATCAGCTCCAAGCAGCGCTACGACACGGCATTGACCGCGCAGCAGGCGGCCCTGGAGGCCGAACGGATTACCGAGGAGCGATTCAAGAAGGGGGTCGTCAAGATGCTCGACCTTCTCGACGCCTCTACGGCTCGCCAGGAAGCCGAGACCCGCCAACTGGTCGCGGCTGCCGAGGCCTATCTGGCGACCCTGGAGCTGGCAGTTCGCTCTGGTCGGCAGCCCGAGAGCGTCCTACCGAACCACCCGACTCCAACCTCCCCGAGGACAGAATCATGAACCGCAAGAACTCTTTCCCGTTGGTCACCCTGTTGCTGATCTCGACAGCCCTCGTCGGGCTTGCCTGCGGCGGCTCTCACGACATCGAGATCGATACGGCACAGCGCACGATCAGCGCTGCCGTCGCGACAGCCGAGCGGCTCGAGGCGACTCAGGAAGTCGAGGTCTTCGGCACGGTCGAGGCCGAGCAGACCGCCGCTGTCTCGGTCAGGGTCATGGCCATGGTCACGGCCGTGCGGGTCAAGGCCGGAGACGAGGTTCGCAAAGGCCAACTCCTGCTGGAAATCGACCCGCAGGCCTCCGAAGGACAGCTCTCTCAAGCCAGGGGAGGTCTCGGACAAGCCCAGGCCGCCCTGGCAATGGCCGAGCGCAATTACGAGCGCTTCCAGGCGCTGGCGGAATCCAACGCCGCCTCCGAGCTCGAGCTGGACATGGCCCGCATGCAGTACGAGCAAGCCAAGGCAGCCGTCGAGCAGGCTCAGGGGGCCGTGTCTTCGGCCTCTTCGGTCGCCGGTGACTCCCGTGTCGTGGCACCGTTCTCCGGCAGGGTCGGCCGCAAGATGGTGGAGGTCGGCGATCTTGCCGCACCGGGTCGTCCCCTTCTGGTCATCGAATCCAAAGAGGGTCGCAGACTCGCGGTCTCGATCCCGGAGAGCTTGATGGCCCAGGCCAGGCTCGGATACGGCGACGAGCTGCGGGTCGCAATCGACTCACGATCCGATCTGACCGACATGACTGGCAGCGTCGTCGAAATTCCTCCCGGAGCCGACCCGGCCAGTCACTCGTTTCAGGTCAAGCTGGCCCTCGAGGCACCCGATCTTCCCAGTGGTGCCACCGGTCGTGCCGTCATTCCCCCCGACGAACGCACACTCATTGCGGTTCCCGACAGCGCGGTTCTGCGCCGGGGTGGAATGCAGATGGTCGTCGTGCGCACTGACGATGGATTCGCCAGCACCCGAGTCGTCACAGTGGGGCGAGAC
>JAUWSP010000104.1 GCA_030610025.1 Acidobacteriota bacterium
AACGAACAATCCACCGCATGAACCACAAAACACTCCACTCCCAACCCCAAAAACCAACCCCGCACCTGGAGCCCCCGGCCCCCCGCCGCCCCCGCCCGCCCCGCTTCAACCCCCAGGCCCTCGGACGGGAGGGTGGGGGAGAGCTAGTCCGTCAGCTCGTCGACAATCAGCTGCGTCAGGGTGTCAGCCTGATCGGTGCGAAAAACGTGCTGGGCGTGGGCACTGCCATCGAGGATCTCGAGGCGCTTCGGCTCGGGAGCCTGCTCGAACTGCTGCCTCACCCGTGGCAGTAGGCGCTCCTCGCGGCTCACCACGAACAGGAACGAGCTGGCCTTCATTCCATCGGGGTGGACGATCGGTGACGCTGCCAGGAGAATCAACTTGTCGAAGGTGCCTCCCGGAGCTTCCACGCTCGCCTGGGCCACCGCTCCTCCACCCATGCTGGCGCCGAGTGCCGAGACCCGTTGGGCGCCGCGGTGGCGGAGAAACTCCGCTGCCGCCACAACGTCCAGCCAGAGTGCCCCCTCCTCTCCACCCGACGCCGAGTCACCGTAACCCCGGAAGTCCAGGGCCAGAACCTGGAGCCCCTGGCCACTCAGGTGACCCGCCAGGGACTGCCAGCTCTCCTTGTCGAACACCTTGCCGTGGGCAAGCACTACGGCATGGTGTCCCTCGCCATAGAGGTGAGCATGAATCTGCCCACCATCCGAGGCGGTGAAAGAGACCTCCTCCGGCTGCTCGGCCCCCAGGCAAGCTCCGGGAACCGCCAGTGCCGTCACCAGCGCTGCTGAACCGACGCTCAGGGCTGAGCGAATCGCTCGCCGATATCCTGCCAGTCGCGACATCGAAATATCCGTCCCTTCAACTCGTCTTCGGGTCTGGGTGAGCTCCGGTTCCAGGGCCGATCGAGAAGTGCCACCGGCGCCTCCAGAGCGCCAGCAAGCCGGCAGGCCACCTCTGCAGAATCTTCGACGACAAGACTGAAGGAACGACGGGAGAGCTCCTCGATACTGATGGCCTGAGAGCCGCTGAACAGATCTTCGGACCAGGAGTACTTGTCGAGAAAAGTCAGCGAGTGGTGAGGCACTTCCTGCTTGGACAGCCACTCGCGTGAGACCGCTTCGGTGCCTGGCGGGCGACCCGTCACCACTGCCACCTCGTAACCTCGATCCACCCAGGCAGCCAGGACCTCGACCGCACCTTCCATGGGCTCGATCTCGGCCAGAACCTCCGGGCGATGCACAGACTTCATGAAGTCGTCCAGGCTCGCGGGCGACAGTCCCAGGGAAACACCCAGGTCGAAAGACTCGATCTCTTCCAGATCGATCCTTCTGCCGTATTCCTGCTCGAAGACCCTGGCAAACGCCCGGGCCGTCTGGGCGAGAACATCGTCGATGTCGACATAGATGCAGCCAGCCATCACCATCTCAACCAGCCAGCTCCGGATACCGAAAGCAGCTCACCACGTGATCGTTCACCATTCCGGCAGCCTGCATATAGGCGTAGGAGATGGTGCTACCCACGAAGTTGAAACCCCGCTTCTTGAGATCCTTGCTCATGGCATCGGACTCAGCGGTGCTGGCGGGGATCTGATCCATCCTCTCCCAACTGTTGACCCGAGTTTCACCGCCCACGAACTGCCAGATGTAGACATCGAAATCGCCGAACTCTTCCTGGACTTCCAGGAAGGCTCGTGCGTTCCGGATCGCCGAGTTGACCTTGAGCTTGTTGCGGATGATGCCGGGGTCGGCCAGCAGCTCTGCGACCTTCTCTTCACCATAGGTAGCCACGATCTCCGGTCGAAACCCGTCGAAGACCTCCCTGTAGCGTTCCCTCTTCTTCAGGACCGTGGACCAGGAGAGCCCGGCCTGGGCACCGTCCAGGACGAGGAACTCGAAGTGTTTCCTGTCGTCATGCACCGGCACACCCCACTCATGGTCGTGATACTCGATCATCAGCGGATCGCTGCCGGGCCATTCACATCGGTTCACCATTCATTCTCCCTCATGGTCTGGTCTGGAAGATCGGTACCCATCATTCAGCCAGGGCCTGCTCGAAATCGGCGATCAACTCCGAGGCATCTTCGATGCCCACCGAGACACGAACCAGGTCGTCGCCGATGCCCAGCCTGTCTCGCTCATCCTGCTCCAACCCCAGATGCGAGCTGCGCGCCGGCCGGACGACCAGGGACTCGACACCTCCCAGGCTCGCGGCATGAATCGGCAGGGTCAACCGCTCCAGGAATCGCTCGGCCAGCCCAGCATCCTGGAGGTAGATCGAGAGCATCCCACCGAAACCCGAAAAGAGCCGGTCCGCGTAGCGATGGCTTGGACTGGAGGCAAGACCGGGGTAGTTCACCTGCCGAACCGGAGGTTGCTCTTCGAGAAACCGGGCCAGTCTCGCAGCCGTTTCGTTCTGCCTCTGAACTCGTAGAGCGAGGGTCTTGAGACCCCGCTCCAGGAGAAAGCAGGTATTGGGGTCGAGCGAGCCACCCAGATGAAGCAACAGGTGGCGCACCTGATCCACCGATGCGGTCGAACCGATCACCGCCCCAGCGACCAGATCACTGTGTCCGTTCAAGTACTTGGTCGCACTGTGAACCACCAGATCGAATCCCAGCTCGACGGGCCGGAAATTCACCGGTGTGGCGAAGGTGTTGTCGATCACCGATACCAGGTCGTGGTGCCGGGCAAAATCCACCACAGCTTCGAGATCGCCAACCTCCATCAGGGGGTTGGAAATGGCCTCCACGAAGATCAGCCTGGTCTGCGGAGTGAGGGCGCCTTCCCAGGTGCGAGCGCCGTCAGGTGCGGCGATATCGATCGGGGTGTGGGAGATACCGAGCCTGGACGCATCTCGATGGAGAAAGCTCTGGGTCCCGCCGTAAAGCGTGCGCTGTGTCAGGAGATGCTCGCCTGCCTTCACATGGGACAGGATCGCCGTTGAAATGGCCGCCATACCGCTGGCCGTGACCAGTGCGGCTTCGGCCGATTCGACAGCCGCCAGACGGGCCTGCAACGTAAGGTGGTTCGGCGAGTTGCTCAAACGGATGTAGCGCACCGCGTCGTAGGTGGCCTCCTCGCCCATCTCGTAGTTCGCCGATTGGAAGATCGGGGTGACGACGGCGCCCTCGACGTGGGGCCGAGGCCGACCTGCCTGTACCAGGTTGGTATCGAGTGTCTTGAACCTCAATGAGTATTCCGGCATGAGCACATCCCTTTCCAGGCACCGTGTTCGACCCGCAAACCGAACGAGGGAGGCAAAGGCTACCACCTCCATACCCGAGGTGGACGCGTGCTAGCATCTCGCGGCTCGACTTCGTCATCACACACACCTCTCGCTGCGAGACCTCTTGGACCATGTTCCCGACCGCACTGCGGCAATCGCTCCTTGCCATCCTCGTCGCCTGCCTGTCGCTGACCCTCTCCAGCTGCAGCGATCGACCGCCGGACTCGGAAAAGATCTGGCTGGACTTTGCCCAGGAGGTGTGGCACCAGAGCGGTAACGTCACCACCGACCTGATCTCGGCTCCCCGAAAATCGGGCCTCGACAATCTCGGCTACGGGTGGAGCCGGGTGCATGCCGACAATCCCGACAGGGCAGCCCTGGAGATGCGGCAGCAAGTGTCACGATTGTTCTTCTTTTCGGCCGACGGCGACGCCGAAGCGATCGAGATCGAGGTCTCGGCCGTCGGCAAAGGACCCCTCAAGCAGACCCCGCTGACGTTGAGCCTGAATGAGAAACGCCTGACAGGGCTGCCCCTGACCAGAGCGTGGCGGCGCCATCGAGTAGAGCTTCCCGGCAACGCCGTCCGACAGGGGCTCAACCTCCTGGAGCTCCGATTTCCACACCCGAAGAAAGCCCCGAGATGGCGGCACAAGCACAGGCTCAGGCCCCACGTCCGTAGCCTGAGAATCTTCGCCGCCAACGGCCGCGCCCTGTGGCCACAGCGACCCACCAGCATTTCCCTGATCGACGATTCGGGTTCCTCCCTTGGCCGCAGCACCATTCAGATGCCCTCCCCGGGCTGGCTCGAGGTGGTTGCCAATCTCCCAGAACGAGCCCGGCTCAGAGCTCGATTCCAAGTCGAGCGTCCGTCAGGTGTAGATGGTGAGCCTGTTCTGGTCTACGGCAGGCTTCTCGATCAACGGCTCGAGGAGCACCATCTCGCCCAGGAACGGGTCACCGATTCCCTGGAAGACCATGAATTCGATGTCGATCTCAGTGCCTGGCAAGGCCAATCGGTCCGCCTCCGACTCGGAGTCGGCGGGCCAGGCAATGCCGTGGTCTCTTGGCAATGGGCCGTCGTAGAGGGACCCCCTGGACAGACTCGACAGCTCGAGATCGAACCGATCCGCCGGCAAGAGGCGCCGTCGTCGGGCCGACTGGGGCGCCCCGATATCCTGATCGTGCTCCTCGACGCGGCTCGCGCTGACGCCTTCTCTCCCTTTGGGAGTACCCGCCCGACCCCTGCCGTCGAACGGCTTGCCGCGGAGGGCACCCGATTCGAGACGGCATTGGCCGCTTCCTCCTGGACAGGTCAGTCGGTCTCCTCCATCCTCACCGGTTTTTTCCCCGACACCCTGGGTGTCGGCCCCTGGGGGAGTCGCCTGCCCTCTGGAATCGACACGCTGGCCGAGTTGCTGACCCGGATCGGTTACCGGACGGTGCTCTGGACCCAGCACCCCTTCTATAAGCAACAGGCAGATCTGAAACGGGGATTTCAGGAGTTCTATCGCCCAGCGTTCCAGGACTACTCGGCCTTGCCGACGCCGGACCAGTTGATGTCCGATCAGCAGCCCACGCTCGCCTTCGTGCACCTGATGCCGCCACACACTCCGTACACACCTCCACCTCCACACCGCGGGAGCTACAGCTCCTGGTACACAGGGCCGATCGAGCCAGAAGCGACCTCCCTGAACAGCCTCACGAAGCGACGCGATACCGGGAACCTCACCGATGAGGACCGGCGATACATACGGGACCGTTACGACGAGAATGTCGCCTTCGCCGATGCGCAGGTGGGCCTGTTGCTGTCGATGCTCGACTCCGCCGGACGCTACGACTCCAGCCTGGTCATACTGCTGTCGGATCATGGAGAGGCCTTTCTGGAACATGGCCGCTTTCTTCACACTCGCACGCTCCATCGCGAGATGCTCCAGGTCCCGCTGGTTGTGAAGTGGCCTGACACGGTCTCCGGCTTCCGGGCCGCGGTAGCGGAGTCCGTCACCCTGGTCGACCTCGTTCCGACCCTGGTCGACGGCCTGGCCGTTCCTGAGAGCAAATCTGGCTTCCAGGGTCGCAGCCTGCTGCCTGTGGTCTTCGACTCGGCGAGCCGTCATGAGACGCTTTGGGCGACGACCCGCGGCGTCGCTAGCTACCACCAGCCACCTCGGCCCCAGCAAATGCTCCAGACTTCTCAGTGGAAGATCCTCTTCGATCCCCTCACCGACGAGAGCCGGCTCTACCAGGTCGAGGACGACCCAGCTGAGACACGGGATCTATCAGGAGAGCTTCCGATGCGCTCACTGGCTCTTCGCCAGGCACTGCAGAGGCAGGCGACCTTCAACCGCGAGATGCTGCGAGAAGCGGTCGTGCCAGGACCGATCGAGGAACTGGATGTCGAGCTCGAAGAGCAATTGGAGGCCCTGGGCTATATCAACTGAAGCCCTGGAAACCGACGCTGGACCTTCGTCTCAACCCGCTCTCTTGAAGAGCGTTCTCACCACCATCACCAGGACCAGTGCAAGACCCACCAGGCAGCACGCCGCAGTGGGCATGGCCAACCACGTCAGCGATTCCTTCGCCAGATCTGTGCTGCCGAGAGCTGGAGCCCGAAAGGCCGCCAGCATCCAGAAGGTCGAATAGCCCAACGCCCCGATCCCCAGTAGGTAGGCCGCCAGGCGCTTCGACCCGGCGCCACTCGTCATACCGGCCGCCAGCAGGATCATCGCCAGGGCCGATGTGCCCAGGCCGTTGGCATGCAGGTGCGACCGTTTCAAGTAGCTCCACGATCTGCCCGCGAGTCTTGCCGCGGCGTCCTGTGGCTCGGCCTCGGAGGCAAGGGTCTTCACGGCCGTTGTCTCGAAACGCTGCTTGAGGTTGTCCTCGAACAGTCCAAAGATCGCCCCCAGGCTGAATCCCAGGAGCACCGACAGCAGTGCCAACAGGGCTCCGACCCTCATGTCGCGCATCGCCGCCAACCACGGTTGGCCTCCGGTACCGGATTGAATCGTAGTCATCCCTCGTCACCCTCCGTTGGCGTCCATCGAGTCGCCGCCCTGTCTCTCCGATTCCAGCCGAAGATCATCCTTCAGCCGTCGGAGGCCACGGCGCGATAGTCACGAGCCAACCTGCTCAGCTCGTCGGGACGGAATGCGTCATAGTACCCGCGAACGAGCCCCGAGCTGTCCACCAGAACGAAGCGGGTGCTGTGCAGGATGGGCTCGTCCGGGCTGGCCGCTCCTGGTGGAGGCTCGTCGTCCAGGCCGAGCTTGAAGCCCTCAACCACCAGTCGGCGCATGGCTTCCTTCTCGCCGGTCAGAAACAGCCACTCCGGATCGTCAATGCCCCAGGACTCGGCGTAGAGCTGCAGCACCTGCGGCGAGTCGTATGCCGGATCGACCGTGAACGACACCCTGCGGACACCACCGGGTACCAAGGTCTCCAGAGCCTGCATCCGCTCCGTCATTCGAGGGCAGCTCAGAGCACAACGGGTGAAGATGAAATCCGCCACCCAGGCAGACCCCATCAGCTCCCTGTTGTCGACCTTTCTACCGTCCCTGTTGGTCAACAGAAAGCTCGGTGCCTGACCGAGCTCTGGAGGCGGCTCGTGAGTCTGCTCAGCGCGCCATCTGGGAGCCATCAGAGCGGTTACGACGACCGCCAGGATCACCGCAATCAGAAATCCCCAGAGCAGCAACCTCCGCATGAACCCACCTGTCTCCTCTGTCACGGCGAGCCCGTCCTCCGCACCAGCCACACATCCACGCTCAGCGCTGCCACGGCCCAGAGCAGCATGACCGTCATGCAGAGGCCCAGAGCGGGAAGACTCTGCCCAGTCAGAGGCAGATCGCTGTAAAGCACCTGACGCAGAGCCGCGGTACCGTAGGTCAGCGGGTTGAGCCGCATCACCCAATCGAGCCATCCCGGCGCACCCGACAGGGGAAAGATGGCACCTGAGAGAAACCACATGGGCATCAGCACCAGGTTCATCACGGCATGAAAGCCCTGGGTGGAGTCCATCCGCCAGGCAAAGGCGAATCCGAAAGCCGTCAAGGCGACGGCCATTACCGCTACTACGACGGCAACCGCCAAGCCGGATCGCAGCGTCAGATGGATGCCGGCTACCGGCGCCAGCACCAGAAACAGCATGCCCTGGATCCAGGCCAGGGTCGCCCCGCCGAAGACCTTTCCAGCCACCAGTGCCGAACGCCTGACAGGCGCAACCAGAACTCCCTGCAGGAACCCCTCGTTCCGATCATCGATCACCGAGAACGTCGAGAAGATCGCGGCGAACAAGACCAGCATCACGATGGTGCCTGGAAAGAAGTACTCCAGATAGTCCAGGTCTTCCGGTCCTCCCGGGAGCCTGAATGAGCCAGACAGTCCGCTTCCGATGAGCGCCCAGAAGAGCAGCGGCATGCCCACCGCACCCAGAACACGAGCCGGCTGGCGAAGAAACCGCACGACTTCGCGGTGCGCCAGCGTCGCCGCCGCCAACAGGTCGCTCACTCCTCCTCCTCCCAGAGACCTCTACCCGTACTGTGGAGAAAGACATCCTCGAGGGTAGGCTTCGACAGACTCAAAGCATCGATCCGATCGGGAAAGGACTCGACAATCTGGGCTATGAAGCCGTGGGCGCGCTCGCGCTCGAGGCGGACCCGATTGCCCTGCACTGTGGCCTCGAGGTCGAGGCGATCCAGCATCTTTGCGCAGAGGGCCTCTGGATCGTCCGTCGAGATCAGGAGGACCTCACCGCCGATCTCTTCCTTCAGGCTCTCTGGAGACCCTTCGGCCACGATTCGCCCGCGGTCGGCGAGAGCCAATCGATCACAGCGGTCGGCCTCCTCCATGAAGTGGGTCGTCAACATCACCGTCACCTCATCAGAGGAGCGCAGCTCCTCGAGAGCCTGCCAGACATCTCGGCG
>JAUWSP010000044.1 GCA_030610025.1 Acidobacteriota bacterium
ACTTCGACTCTCGGCTCCGAAGGCAAAAGAGTCTGTGACGGAGTCCATAGCCTCTATGCCAGAGAGTCGCCAGACAAGTCAGAATGGCCTCTTCCTACCGACCTCCAGGTCACAATCACCGCGAATTTCTTCGCAAGGCAGCCCGATTCCCGGCGTCCCGATCGGCCGAGGGCATCGACCTACCTCCCGACTACGGAGACCTGGAGATCTTCAGGGATGGATTCGAGTCGGGCGACGTAGGGTCCTGGACCAGCCATCAGCCGCAAAATGTCGCCCAGACCTCTCAGAGCGGCGACTCAGCATCGCCCTCCGGGCCAGTGGTGTACGAGGGGGGCTGCAGCAGATCCTTGAAGGCCGCCCCGTACAGGTCCCAGGTGGTGAGAAAAAGGGCCGCCACGATAGGCCCGACGATGAAGCCCACGGCTCCGAACATGGCGATGCCGCTGAGGGTGCTCAGCAGGATCAGTAGATCGGGCATTTTGGCGTCCTTGCCCACCAGTCGGGGACGCAGAACGTTATCGACGGTCCCTACCACACCAGCGCACCAGGCCAGCAAGGCGACTCCGGCGACGTAGTCACCCATGGCCAATAGGTAGATCACGACAGGCGCCCAGACGATGGCCGCTCCCACGCCAGGGATTACCGAGAGAACTGCCATGAGGGCACCCCAGAAGATGGAACCCTGGATGCCGGCCACCATGAAGCCCAGGCCGCCGAGAACACCCTGGATGGCACCGATCGCGAAGGTGCCCTTGATCGTGGCCCTGGTGACCGACATGAAACGCTCCTCCATCAAGTCCTTGTCGGACTCCCTGAGTGGCAGGAAGGAACGAACCTTCTGGATCAACACAGGCCCGTCCATCAAGGAGAAGAACATTGCATAGAGCATCACGAAGAGGTGGAGGAAGAAACCCACCGTCCCCCGAGTGGTGGCCGACAGGCTCTTGAAGAAAAAGTTCCCTGCCATGCCGGTGATCTCACCTGTCTTCTCGAGGATCTGGTCTTTGAACGGAGTCAATTTCACGAGCCACGGCTGGGCCCAGGCGGGCAGACGTTCCGCCACTCCGTTGGACTGACTGATCTGTTCCTGGATCCACGGCTTGACGACCTGGCTGATCTGAAAGGCCTCGTTGGCGATCAAGCCCAACAATGCCGTCAACGGAATGACCACAACCAGGATGGCGATCAACATGGTGACGGCAGATGCCAGTACTTTTCGCCCGCCGAACTTCTTGTTCAACCGTCGATAGAGTGGGTAGGCCAGGCCGGAGAAGATGGCCGCCAGCAGCAGCGTCATCAGGTACTGCCTGATCATGCTGAAAAAGAGGGCCGAGATGGCGACGACCATCAGCAGCAAGAAGGATCGATAGAACTTCACCCTGTCGGTGTCAGTCTCGGTCATGCCGGCCTCCCAATGGGGTCGAGGCGTCAGTTGGCTACGTAGCCAAGGGCCTCGAGTTCCTGTTTCAGCTCCTCCGGTATCTCCTGCCGCTCGATGTTGCGGGGCAGCGACGCGAAGCGCTGCCGGATCAACTCCCTCATCTCCAGCACCCGGTCGGGGTACTGTGAAGCCAGGTTCACAGTCTCCCCCGGATCGTCTCGAAGATTGTAGAGCTCCACCTCTGCGATGGGATAGAAATCCTCCGGGACACCTGCAAAACAGACCGGGAGGTCTCCATCCGGGTTGTCCACGAGCTTCCAGTCACCCACCTGAACCGTGTGGATCCGAGAGTCATCGTATTCAGAGAAGGCCGGCTTGCCTTCACCTCCGCTCTCCGGCCGTTCCAGATAGGCAAGCAGGGAGCTGCCGTGGATGTCGCCTTCGGTCTCCAGCCCGAGCAGCTCCAGGATCGTGGGCTGCACATCGATCAACTCGACCGTCTGGGAGACCTGTCCACCGGCGGAAATCAACCCAGGGGCCATGAAAGCAAGGGGCACGTGGAGAGACGACTGATAGACGGAGCAGGCGTGATAGATGTAGCCGTTGTGCTGGTAGAGATCCTCTCCGTGGTCGGCGACAAAGACGATGAGGGTGTTCTTCAGCCGACCGGCCTCTCGTAGATGGTCGAGAAGATCGCCGACGAAATGATCGGTCCCCATGACCGCCGCATCGTAGACCGCATCCAGCTGATTCAGATCGCTCTCGCTGAGCTCGATGCCCTCACGCATCACCCGGTTGAGTGGGTTCTTCTTCGCCGCTATCGGGCCCTCGTAGTTTCGATCCAGAACCCGGCGGGCCACGATGCCACCGTTGTAATAAGGGGCGTGGGCGCCAAAGTAGTGCGCCCAGAGGAAGAAGGGGCGATCATCCTCGATGCCATCGATCCACTGCTTCGCCACCCGGTTGACGCGGGTGTCGTTGCCGCCAGTGCATTTGAAGCTCTCCCAGCCCTGGTGGTTCGCCTGGCACATGTTGCTGAGCACGGCTCCCGTCTGATAGCCGGCAGCGCCCAGGATCTTCGGCAACGTGAGTGTGACATCGGAAAACTCGTAGCCGTTGGCGATCAACCCGTGGCCGGTGGGATAGAGCCCCGTGAGCACCGAGGCCATGGAGGGCCAGGTGAGAGCTCTCGGGGCCATGGCGCGCTGGAAGTTGACGCCTGAAGCCAGCAGCGAGTCGATATTGGGGCTGTTCGGACGGTCCGTATAGCCGTAGGCACCCAATCGATCCGCCCGCACTGTGTCCACACTGATCAGAATCAGGTTCCATCCAGCGGCCGCTCCCCGGAGGCTCGGCCCGTGACGATCTTCTTCGCCATGACACCCGGATATCAGGAGCGCAAAGACGAATCCCATGATTTGTGCTGATCGCTGCATTCCAGGGCTACCTTGTCGTCGAGCCAGTTCGATTCTATTGGAAGGCCCTCGAAAGGAGGACGCACGGCCCCTGTCGCCTCGAGACCCGATGATATGCTCGTAACGGCTTCGATCAACTCGGACGTCGAGCGTCCAGCAACCACAAGACGATCATCCCAGACCAGGAGCAGGCAGGCGAATGACCTCCCAGACGTCGAGGTTCCAACATCCTCGCTGGCCGATGGGCCACACCCTCCCTGGCTGGCTTCTGGCGCTCGTTCTGCTGCCGCTGCTCGCCTGCACCCGCGACTCCCCGCAGATCGATGCGGGGCCTCCTCCCAATGTTCTCGTGATTCTGGTGGACGCCCTGCGGGCCGATCACCTCGGCACCGGAGGCTACGATCTGCCGACCTCGCCGACGATCGACGCTCTGGCAGCAGATGGCGTGGTCTTCACCGCTGCCTTCGCACACTCCACGTGGACCAAGCCCTCCATCGCCACCCTCTTCACTTCGCTCTACCCGGGCCAGCACGGCATCGATCGAGTGGGAATTCAGGAGGGTGACTCCTACAGAACCGACGTTCTCTACGAAGGGTACGACACGCTGGCCGAGAGATTTCAGGCCGCCGGTTACTCGACATTCGGTGTTCTCAACCAGATCCACCTCCAGTCCCGCTTCGGTTTTGCGCAGGGCTTCGACCATTTCGAAGCTGTCCGAGGGTTGGGTGCTGGAAAGCTCAACCAGAAGCTCCTGCAACAGCTCGAGGGCGGGGGCAGCTCCCCTTTCTTCGCCTATCGGCACTATCTCGACGTCCATTGGCCGTAAACCAATCGACTCGAGGGAAAGCACGATGCCTTCGGCACGCTCCGCATGGAGTCTGAACCGCCTCGGCGAGGCAATCGAGTCGCCGAATGGGCGGAGACTCTGGATTCGGAAACCGATCTCGCCGCTCTCCAAGCGCGGTATGACCAGGAGGTCGCCTTCGTCGATGCCGCCATCGGAACCCTCATGGGTAGGCTGCAAGAGATGGGGCTCTACGAGAACACCATTGTCGTGGTGACCTCCGATCATGGCGAGGGATTCCTCGAGCATGGCAAGCTGCTGCACAGCTACAGCCCTTATGACGAGGTGCTGCAAGTGCCCCTGGTCTTTCGTTTGCCCCAAGGACTTCTCACGCCAGTTCCCGACGTCGATTTCCCGGTCGGATTGATCGACCTGATGCCCACTCTTCTGGAGCTTGCGAGACTACCAGCGGCTCCACAGGCCCAGGGCAGGAGCCTCGTATCCCTCATGCGGGGTGAAGACTCGACCGAACGGTGGATCTTCACCGAGAGCGCAGAGGCCGTGGCGGTTCGGAGCGCCACCCACAAACTCATCCGATTCCACGACGGTCGCCAGGAGTTCTACGACCTGGAGTCGGACCCGGGAGAGCAGCAACCGAGCGCCGGCCCCTGCGTCGATCTCTGTGCGCAACTGGCCGAGCAGCTGGTCGGTCATCAGCACGCGATGAGCGAGCTCCGAAAGCTCAGCCAGGACGGTGAGACCGCCATCCTGGACGAGAAGGAGCTCGAGGAGCTCAGGAGCCTCGGCTATCTATGAGTCTCATCACCGCCAGAGAGCCTCGCGCCTACGGAGGGATCGCCGGATGTCTCGCGGTGCTCCTACTCGGCAGTTTCCTGGCCTGCAGCGGGGCTCCCTCCGAACCGGAAGCCCCCAGGAGAGTCTTCCTGATCACCGTCGATACTCTCCGCGCCGATCACATGGGAATCTATGGCTATCCCCGACAGACGTCTCCGGAGCTCGACAGGCTGGCGGAGCAAGGCGTTACGTTTACCAGGGCTCTCGCCCAATGGCCCAAGACCGGGCCCTCTATGGCCTCCCTTTTCACCGGCCGGTACCCGAAGACAACAGGGCTGACCCACCGGGCCGCCCAGAAGATCCCTGGCGAGTACCTGACCCTGCCCGAGCTCTTTCAGTCCACTGGCTACAGCACGCTCGGCGTGGTGTCCAATGCTGTCCTTTCGGCGGAGCTGGGCTGGAACCGTGGTTTCGATGAGTTTCTGGAAACCTGGACGCTGGGGGGGGCGGTCAGCGACGACCCGGTCGAGCATCGCAAGTGGGTCAGCGCTCCACTGGTCAATCAGTTGGCCATCCCCGCCCTCGAGCGTCACGTCGACTCGGAGAGGCTCTTCGTCTGGCTTCACTATTCCGATCCACACGCACCCTATCTGCTGCCGGAAGGTACTGCCGATCCGTTTCTCGACGACGCCTTCGACACTCAAGACCAGCTGATCGAGCACGAGCTACCCCCCGCGAGAGCCCTCGGCGGCGAACGTCGGCTCGGGTTCTACGTCGCCAAGTACGATGCCAACATTCTCGTCACAGATTCCTACATAGGTGCGATCCTGGACCATCTCGAGAGCCTCGGACTCCTGGAAGATGCCCTGGTGATCTTCACCTCGGATCATGGTGAAGGTCTTGGCGAACATGACGAGCTCTTCGAACATGGCAGGGAGCCCTACAACACCACGGCCCATGTACCCCTCTTCATCACCTATACGGGAGTCGCCAGAGCTGGCCGGCAGGTCGACCATCCGATCGAGCTGTTGGATCTCTACCCCACACTTCGCGAGCTGCTGCAGATCCCAGAAGGCCAGGTCGGCCTCGAGGGCTCTAGCCTGGTGCCGTTCCTCGGCTTGGAGGGGGCAATCGACACCAGAGATCTGGAGCCCTTCCGCTACGCCTTCTCCGAGGCCGGCGGTGGACAGATGCTCTGGCGTCACTACCTATCCGTGCAAGACGGCCGCTGGAAGCTCGTCTTCCACCCTGCCGTCGAAAGGAACGACCGACAGCTGCCCCCCACGTTCGAGCTTTTCGACCTGGAGTCCGACCCACAGGAGCTCGAGAACCTCGCGGGCCAACAGGAAGAGGAGTTCGATCGACTGTGGGAAGCTCTCTCGACATGGATGGAGAGCACTCCGGAGCCAGGACAGATCGACCCCGACTCGGAAGCGTACTCCGAGGAGACCCTCAATGCCCTGCGGGCTCTCGGCTATCTGAACTGAAAGTCGCACGCACCCCGTGGTGGGGCGAGGTCTACCAGACTGACGAGAAGTCCCGGGCGGCCAGGTCCCAGGTACGGCCGTAAACGTGAATCCTCTTGGTCGGGCCTTCGGCGTCCTCTAGCGGCAGCCCAGCCAGAGTCCAGGCCAGGATGCTACCCTCGAGATTCCGCACATCCCAACCTGCCTCTTGGAGCTCCTGGGTAAAGAAACCCGATCGATAGCCCGCAGTACAGTACGGCACCACGATGGCGTCACGATAAGACTGCGCCTCGCGCTGAAAAGTCTCGGCGTCGATAGCACCAGGGATCATGGAGACCTTCATCTCTCTGGCCTCGCGCACATCGACCAGCAGGACCTGCCTCGACCCCTGTTGAAGCTCCAGGAGCTCGTCGACCGTGACACTCTCGATGGACGGGAAGGACTTCTCATAGCCCTGGTAGAGAGCCTCGAGGTGCTCCTTCCTCTGGGCGTCAGTGAGCTGCTCCGCCTGGCTTGCCTCACGACAGGCGATGAGCATCAGCGCCATGGCGGCGCAGGCAACCACAAAGATCGAGGCAAGGCTCTTCAAGCGCATCGGCAGAGTATACGTCGGCCTCGCTGGCTCCGGTGATCGTCTGCCTGGCGTCGATGCTTGCCAGCTACCTGCCTGCACAGCGGCAGCTCTTGAAGGCAGAAATACCGATGATGCCCACCAAAATTCGCACTGGTGGACTTCAGCCAGGAGTAGGGACGCTCTGAATTCGAAAGAAGTGCCTGGCCTAGTCGGCCTCGGTACCCGTCAGCTTTGCGACCGCCTCGAGAAGAGGCTCGGAGTGAGGGTTCTCTCCCTTACCTTGAACCAGAATGTCCGACGGCCTGAGATCCTCTCCGAAGTAGGCCCGATTCCAGGACTGCCGGACATCGACCACCGAGCCCTCGACGGAGACTCCACCAAAGAGTCCCTTGTTTCTAGAGAAGACGATGAGGTCGGCCGTGATGTTGGCAGTCCCGATACCCTCGCCAATTGGCCCTGCCGCCACGCTCAGATCGGCACCGAGCTTGGCTCCGGAGTTCAGGAGTCGATTCAGGCCCCGCTCGTTGGTGACGATGATGAGGGTCTCCGACGCCTGACCCCCAGCCTGGAGTCCAAAGCTCACTCCTCCGAGCGTGTAGAAAGCTGGCTGGCTCCACCCGCCAGTCGCCTCGTTTCGTGCCACCAGCACTCCAGATCCTCCGGAGCCTCCAAAGATGAAAGCGCCTTTCATCATTTGGGGGATGATCAGGAAACCCCTGGCAGTCTTCAGGTATCCGTCGTAATTGCGGGTGAAGGTGGTGTCGGTCTGGAAGGTCTCTACCGTGAGCTTCGACCTCTCCACCGTCTGACGGGCCTTTTGCTCCTTGTTCTGGGCTGCTGCCATTCCCACCACACCAAGAAAGAGTGCGAAAACGGTCAGCGCAACTATGGTGAGCCGCCGCGAAGACTTCTCAGGCGAAGACGAGATTCGGGTGCTTCTGTTCAATTCCAGCATTCTGGGTAGGCCTCCTCGTGAGTCTGGTCCGACGCAGTATCAGGTACTGGACCAGGCCCTACTCTATCCGGGATTCGAATCAGGCGTTGTCTTCCGGCGTATCCTTCACTCCACCAAAGTAGACCGCCAATCCGGCCAGCAGCCTCTCGACCGGATTCAGCTCGGCACGGTATGCAAGCACGTCCCGAGCCAGTTGTGGATCGTCGGTAATGATGCTGTCAACGCCAAGATCCATCATCGCCGACATACCCAGCACGTCGTTTACCGTCCAGGTGAAGACCTCCTTACCCGAATTGTGAGTGGCCTTCACGAATCGCCGATTGGCCATCCCTGAGTTGACAGCCAGGAAGTCGACCTCCATCCGAGTCAGGTCACCCATCACCACGGAGGTCAGAATTCCGGTTGTCCAATCGGGCCGCACGGCTTTCATTCTCTTCAGGCCGTCGTAGTCCAAGGACATCACCTTGATGTTGGACGCCATCCCCATCCCGTCGACAATCTCTGCCACCCTCTCCTCGAGATGGACCTGGTGTCCGTAGTACTTGAGCTCGATGACAACCCCGGCCTTCCCCCGGCAGAGCTCCAGAACCTGCTCGAGCTTCGGAACTCTCTGGTCGCTGAACTCGGGCGAAAAGAAGCTTCCGACGTCGATCTCCTGCAGGTCCTCCCAGGTCGCGTCCCAGATCTTGAGGTCGACACCTCCCACCTTCTTGAGATCACTGTCGTGCAGGACCACAACCTCTCCGTCGAGTGTCTCCTGAACATCGATCTCCACCCAGTCAGTACCCGCCTCGAGTGCCACTTCGACGGCTGCGAGAGTGTTCTCCGGCGCGTGCATCGCGGCCCCTCGGTGAGCCGTGATCTCGACCCGATCCTCGATGCTGGCCTGCTGCAGAAGAAAGAAGGCGAAACCGGCCGACACGATCAGTGCCACCACCGAAAGAGCGATCACGAACCCGCGGGAGAAACTCACGGTTCTCAACCGTGCTCCAGCCTCAGCTTCCTGTTGCGTTCTTTCGAGAACTGTAGAGCCTCCACCCATCGTCTCGTAGAGATCGACGATCAGAACCGCGAACACTGCCGCCGAGACCAGGGTCGTGACGAGATTGACCAGACCCCAAAGGAGGAGGGTGAGGCCCAGAGCGACTACAAACATTGGCAGGGCTCCTGTGAGGCGAGGAATTACCTCGCGCCCCACCATCAGGACAGCCGATGTCAATCCGGCCGAGAAGACGAGACTCGCCACTGCCCAGCCGATCAACCACTTGGCGATCATCTGGCGCTTGCCATCTACCATGGTCCGGCTCTCCCGGAGCGCCGCCAGTGGCCTTGAACCACCGAAGATCGCCAAGGGTAGCGAGAAAGCCCAGCCGATCAGCCGTTGGGCCAAGAGAAACGCGAGCCCCGCGACAAGCACTACAGCAATACCCACGGCCCACAAGAACTCGGGAGGCTTCTCTGCCAAGTAGAAGTTGATGTCGTGTTGGGTGAGCAGCAACTTATAGGTCAGGCCCGCCACCAGCAAAAAGGGCGCCGCAATCAAGAGCACCCGCGCGACCAGCAGAGCCGTGACCTGCAGCACCGACCAGGCTCTTCCTCCCACAAACACCAGAGCCCGCCAGAAATCCACCTGTAGGCCCTTTCGCTCACCGAGGACAATGCTCATCAGAGCCGCCTGCTCGAGACCGATGATCGCCAGGGTGATGCCGCCGAGGAGAATGAGACTCACCCATCCCACCGGCCGCAAGAAGAAAAACAGGAGGTCCTCGTCCGCCAGCACCGTTCGGCCGGACATGGACACCACGACACGCACGAGGGCTGCCGTCAGTGGTGTGAGAATGACAAAGGCGAGGATCTTGTAGAGAATGTCGGTGATCGCCAGCTGCGGCCAGGAAGCCCGCAGATCGCGCAGACTCCTGGAGAACCTCGAGCCCTCTTGTTCCACGAATCAACTCCTTTCAGGCAACGGACGCCCGCATAGTACCTTGTCCAGGACCGGCGCCCGCCCCATGGAGTCACATTCGGCCGATGAATCCCCTCCTACTTCTCCTCGTTCCCCCCCTCTCTGCCTTGCTGATCGCGGGCTGGATCCTGTTCTGGACGGTCGTCTCCCAGCTGCGATGGAGTCACTTCTATCGGCGGATCGGTGAAGAATCACCCTCGCTTGGTTCGTTGGGCTGGCTGCGTTTCTACATCCGCACCCTCGAAGCTGCGCTCGAGCTCATCTGGTGGGCCTTTGTGCATCTGTTCCAGGATGGGCTACGACGCCCGTCAGGACCACAGACGGGGCCTCCCGTGCTCTGTGTCCACGGATTTCATATGACGGGAACCAGTATGTGGGGCATTCGTCGTCATCTGGAGACCCGCGGCCGACCGACGCGCGCGGTGTTTCTAGGGTCGCCCTATCAGAGCGCCGAGGTCTACGCCAAACCCCTGGCTCGGGCAATGCGCGATCTGCAGCTTCACTTTCGGGGCGAGGGTTTCGATGTAGTAGCCCACTCCATGGGGGGGCTGATCACCAGAAAGGTGCTGGCAGAAGATCCGGATCTGGCGGCCGGGGCCCGACGCATCGTCACCCTCGGGTCACCTCATCACGGTACCGGCCTGCTGAGCTGGATCCGGTTCGGGCCCGTCTATCAGATGATGAGCCTCGAGTCGGACTTCATTCGAGAGTTACCCGACTTCCGTGAATCCGCACCCGCTGCGCAGGTCACCACGGTGGCAACCGAGCAGGATCTGGTCGTCTACCCGGTGAGTTCCTGCCACCTGGCAGGCTCTCGAGAGGTCACTTTCGAAGGCCTCGGCCATCTGGGGCTACTCACCGAACCAGAGGCCCTCGCAGTCGTTGCCGAGGCCCTCCCTCCTACCGTGCAGCCTGACAGCTGAAGAAGACAGAGAGCTCGCGCAGGAGGCTCCACTGCCTCAATGCCTCAATGCCTCAATGCCTCAATGCCTCAATGCCAGTGAGACCCTACTCCAAGACGAAGATGTTCTTCTTCACGCAGATGTCCTTGAGCTCCTGAGGCCAGACCGTGACACTCACCTCACCCAGGTGCGCCTTCTTGAGCAAGAGCATGTAGGTGCGCGACTGACCGATTCCACCGCCGATCG
>JAUWSP010000030.1 GCA_030610025.1 Acidobacteriota bacterium
CCCCCAGGACTCTTCCCAGCAAGTACTTCTACGATGCCAGGGGCTCGAAGCTGTTCGAGGAGATTTGCGAGCTACCCGAGTACTACCAGACCCGAACGGAGCTGGCCTTGTTGGAACAGTTCGGGGCGGAGATCATGGCGGGTTTCCCCTCCGGCGACCTCATCGAGCTCGGCTCGGGTGCCAACCTGAAGATCCGGGCCCTACTGGATGCCATCGAAAAGGATCAGCGGCGCCTGATTCGGTATGTCCCCGTGGACATCAGCGAGACCGCCCTGATCGAGGCAGCGGAGCACCTGCTGGAGCTCTATCCGCATCTCACCATCATGGGCCTGGTGACCGACTTTCACCATCCGCTCGATCGACTCGACCATTCCAGAAGGAAACTCTTCCTATTCCTGGGGAGCACCATTGGCAATCTCGATGGTGATCAGGCATTGGAGTTTCTCTCGAGCGTGGCGGCGCTGATGGATGAGGACGACCGGTTTCTCCTCGGCCTGGACACCCTCAAGGACCAGGCGGTCCTGGAAAGTGCCTACAACGATGCAGCCGGCGTGACGGCAGCCTTCAACAAGAACATCCTCTCGGTGGTGAACAGCGCCATGGATGCCGACTTCGATCAGGATGCCTTCGAGCATCTCGCCTTCTTCAATCGCGAAGAAGCACGGGTCGAAATGCATCTTGCTGCCCGACATGACATGAAAGTCGAGATAGGAAATCTGGGACTGAAGATCAACCTCGACGAGGGCGAGACCATCCGCACCGAGATCTGCCGCAAGTTCGACCGCACCAGTGCCGAAGCCATGGTTCGCTCAGCGGGACTGCACATCTGCGAGTGGTACACGGATGCGGAGGGGGCCTTCGCTCTCGCCCTCTTGGAGAAGAGGAGCCAGCCGAGTTGATCGAGGTGAAGGATGGCCTCTGCGGGATCTGTCCTGCGGGCTGTTGGGTCCGGACCACGATCGAGGACGGCCAGCTACGGCAGGTCGAGCCCCTGCCCGACCATCCACTGGGGATGATCTGCACGAACGGGGTCCACTCACCGGAGATTGTGCACGATCCACAGCGCCTTCAGCATCCCCTGAAGAGAGTCGGCCCCAAGGGCACCTTCGAATTCGAGCCTGTCTCCTGGGACGAGGCGATGGACACCATCGCGGGGCGGCTCCAGGCGATCAAAGCAGAGTCGGGCCCGGAGGCGACGGCGATCTATACCGGACGCGGCAGCTTCGAGCTCTCGCTGTGCGACATCTTCCAGCCCGCCGGTGTCGCCATTTCGTCGGCCTCCAGTGTCCTCTTCCCGTTCGGCTCGCCCAACACCCTGGGCGTCGGTGCCCTGTGCTACGTCTCTTTCGCGATGATCGCGCCCCACACGACCATGGGCGAGATGTACCACACCATGGACTTCGATATCGATCAGGCTCAGCTCATCGTGGTCTGGGGGGCCAACCCGGCCACGGATTCGCCGCCGCTGGCCCACGAGCAGATCCAGCGGGCTCGGCAGCGAGGCGCCGAGGTCGTGGTCATCGATCCTCGTCGTACTGAGACCGCCCGGGACGCTGGAGCCGAGTGGATTCCGATCCGCCCTGGAACTGACGGTGCGTTGGCCCTTGGGTTGATCAACGTCCTGGTCGAGGAAGAGCTCTACGACGAGGAGTTCGTGGACCAGTGGACGGTCGGGTGGGAGCCCCTGGTGGACTACATCCAGCACTTCCGACCCGAAGTGGTGGAGGAGATCACCGGCATACCGGCGGCCAAGGTGGTGGAGCTGGCAAGACGCATCGCCCAGGCGAGGGGTGCCAGCCCGGTCATGTACACAGGCCTCGAGTATGCGGACAGCGGCGTGCAGGCCATAAGGGCGGTCTTCACGCTCTGGGGGGTGGCCGGCCAGCTCGACGTGCCTGGTGGGCTGTTGTTCCGCATGAAGGAGAATCGGTTTCCCGTCAATCGTCAGGGTCTGGTCGCGAACCCGGATGTGCGTCAGGCGCTGGGCCGAGATCGCTTCCCCGTCTACAGTATGTACCGGGGGGAATCCCACGCGATCGCCCTACCGGACTCGATCCTGAAGGGCGAGCCCTACAAGATTCGCGCCCTGATGATCCTGGGCGGCTCGATCATTACGGCGTGGCCCAATCCTGCCGTTTGGCGCGAGGCCCTGGCAGCTCTGGATTTCCTAGTCACCATCGATCGCCACTTCACTGCCGACTCAGCCTGGGCTGACATTGTTCTGCCGGCAACCACGGGCTACGAGATCAGCTCCTACATGACCTACGGCCCACTGTTCAAGATCCGCGACAAGCTCATCGAGCCGGTAGGTGAGGCCAGGGATGACTTTCACATCCTGTCGGATCTGGCCTCGCGCCTCGGTTACGGCGACCTGTACCCCCAGAGTGACGAGGAGCGCCTGCGACATGCGCTCGAGGGCTCCGGTTTTACACTCGAGGAGGTACGGGCCAACGACGGCGAAGTGCGTTGCCCGACAGTGATGACGCAGTACAAGAAATGGGAGAGGGGGCTGCTGCGCGAGGACGGTCAGCCAGGCTTCGACACCCCTTCCGGCAAATTCGAGATTGCCTCGAGCATCCTCGAAGAGCATGGCTACGATGCGCTTCCGGTCTACACCGAGCCGAAGGAGGGACCATTGGCACGGCCCGACCTGGCGCAGCGTTATCCGCTGGTGTTCAACTCCGGGGCGCGCATTTTCTCCGACTTCCGATCCCAGCATCACGGGGTGCCCGGACTTCAGCGCAAGGCGCCCGAGCCCCTGGTGACGCTGAACACCGGGGATGCAAGGGCGCGCGGCATCTCGTCCGGAGATTGGGTGTTCCTCGAGACCTCCCGTGGCCGGCTGAAGTACCGCGCCCAGGTCACCGACGACATCGTGCCTGGGGCCATCGAGGCCAACATGGGGGGAGGGGGACCGCTGGGCACCGAGGCCTGGAGAGAGTGCAACGTGAATGACCTCACGGATCTGGCGAACTACGATCCGATCAGCGGATTTCCGGTCTACAAGGCCCTGCTGTGTGAGGTGATACGCGCCGATGGCAACGGCAGGACGATCGTCGAGCCGATTCGCGAGCAGAGCGAGGCCGACGCCAGTGCTGGAGCGATCGATCCAGTCCGTCCGGCGAGGCAGGTCTATCTGGACAACAACGCGACCTCGAACGTGAACCCCGAGGTCTTGGAAGCCATGCTGCCGTTTCTCAAAGACCAGGGTGGCAACCCCTCGAGCATTCATGGGCGGGGTGCGGTCGGCCGGGACGCCGTCGAAGGCGCCCGGCGAAAGGTGGCCCAGGTTCTCAACTGTACGGCACGCCGAATCGTCTTCACCAGCGGTGGAAGCGAAGCCGACAACCTGGCCATCAAGGGTCTCGGGTTTGCACTGCAGGAGAAGGGGAACCACATCATCACCACAGCCATCGAGCATCCGGCGGTCCTCAACGCCTGCCGAGGCCTGGAGCCTTTCGGTTTCGAGACCACAGTCATCGAAGTGGATGCCGAGGGTCGAGTGGATCGACAGCGGTTGGCCGAGGCCCTGCGTCCCGAGACGATTCTGGTCAGTGTGATGATGGCCAACAACGAGATCGGTACCTTGCAGCCAATCGCCGACCTCGCGGCTCTGGCGCACGAGCACGGCGCCCTCTTCCACACCGATGCAGTGCAGGCTCTCGGCAAGATCCCTGTCGATGTGGAGGAGCTCGATGTGGACCTGCTGTCGCTCTCGGCCCACAAAGCCCATGGGCCCAAGGGAGTAGGTGCCCTCTATGTGAGGCAGGGTATCGACCTGTCTCCTCTCATCGATGGGGGTGGTCAGGAGCGCAAGCTGAGGTCCGGTACCGAGAACGTCCCGGGCATCGTGGGATTCGGCAAAGCCTGCGATCTGGCAGGGCGCTGGTTGAACCAGAAGGAGCCTCTGAGGGTTGCTGCCTTGCGCGATCGACTGGAAGCTGGAATTCGAGATCTGGTGCCCGGTGCCAAGCTCAATGGTCATCCTGTGGAGCGCCTTCCCAACACGCTCAATCTGTCTCTTCCCGGAATGCGAGGTGAGTCCCTGGTTCTCTTCCTCGATCGTCATGGGGTCTACTTCTCGTCAGGCTCGGCCTGCAAGTCGGGGAACCCGGCTCCATCGCATGTCTTGTTGTCGATCGGTCTCACCGAAGACGAGGCGCACTGCGCGGTGCGCCTCTCGCTTGGCGTGGACAACGACGAAGCCGATATCGACTATGCCCTGGAGGCGTTGGGCGAGGTGATTCGAGAGAGCCAGAGCAGCGTGCGCTTCGTCTCGTGCCGTTGACGCGCCGGTTTCCTGGGCAGTGAGGGCTTGGGGCAGTGAGGCATCTCTCTCACGATTGGTAGTGGTAGTCCAGAATCCAGGAAACAGGCCGGTGGAGTGGGAGGTTGAGAGGTCCGAGTTTCGATGGCATCCGTAGGTAACAGAACGAGGGTTACGCTCTCGATGGCATTCAACGGAGTGAATCGAAATGACAGAACCTCATTTTCCAGATCTGAGTCTCGCGACGTGGCGGGGAACAAGGGATACTCTTCAGGGATACAGTCGGCTGCTGGGCGCCATCCGCCGCAGCTCGAGCCCTCGCCAGCGACATTGGGCCCATGTCACGCTTCAGGTGGTTCCTGAGGGTCTCATCACCACCCCGGTTCCTTGCAGCGACGGTACATTCGGTCTTCGACTCGACCTGGTGCATCACAAGCTTCGGATCCTGACGAGTGAAGGTCAGGGCCTCGAGCTGCCACTCGAGGGGCAGTCCCTGGCCCGGTTCTACTCGGAGGTCATGGCGGCCCTCGAGCCACTCGGTGTCCGCCCGAGTGTCGATGCCGAGCCGTTTTCGAACAGCTCGCCTGGCGAATGGGACCGGGAGGCCATTGAGCGGTTTCGGCGGGCCCTTGTCGAGATCGATGCGGTCTTCAAGGCCTTCAAGGGTGACCAGCGCCAGGAGACGTCTCCTGTCCATCTCTTTCCTCATCACTTCGACCTCGCGCTGTCCTGGTTCTCGGGACGACAGGTGCCCGGTCAGGAAGCAAAGGGCGAGGAGTGGTCCGACGAGCAGATGACCTTCGGGTTCGCCACCGGGGACGAGGTCATTCCAGAGCCCTACTTCTACGCCACCGCGTACCCGGAGCCAGAAGGGTTCGTCAGCTCTCGCCTTCCGGACCGGGCATACTGGAATCACGCAGGGTTCTCGGGTGCCATGCTGCCCTATTCAGCACTCGAACAGGTGGACGAGCCGCACCAACTCCTGGCGGAGTTCCTCCGACAGAGCCACGAGGCCGGAGCGTCTCGGATGGTGGGCTAGCCCCCACGTGGGCTTCGGAAGACGTCAGGCTGCGACTGAAGAGTCGGCCTGAGTCGGGTTCTCGAGCTCCAACCCATACCAGACCCTCTCGTAGGGAGCCAGGGTACGCATGGCACCCTCGGGATTCCCGCACTCGCGGCATACGGCCAACGTGCACTGGTGAGGTATCTCGAACGGGCGGCGAGTGAAGCAAATCCAGCAAAAGAGTTTCAGCATAGTCCTATCCGGAGGACCATGGAGTGCAAGCGAGATGCCATGGCGATCGCTGGACGAACCGGGTCGCAAGGCACTGGAACTGTTGGATTCGAGTCGAAGGTGACCGGAAGAGCCGACTCCGGGCAGGGAAAATTTACCCGGTGGCTTGCAGCATGACTCGGAAGAAAGTCCTTGTCAGACGGGTCAGTCTTGCTCCGCCCAGGCCTGGATTCGCACGATGGCCTCGGCGTTGGCTTCTTCGCTTCCGAACGGGTCGAAGCCAAAGTCCTCACCGGTCTGCCTGGCGATGAGCTGATAGGACTCGTCACGCATAAGAGGTGGGACTGTAGGTGCTAGGAGCTCGAGGGCGATGGTGACGCCTCGCGGGTCGTCGTTTTCCAACAGGAGCTCGGCCGCCCTCAGACTCACCAGGGGCTCGGTCTCCACGGCGGCCAACTCGACCATGAGGTCCCGGCCTTCCACGGACTCGACGATGGCCAGGACCTCGAGCCAGCCCTCGCGCTCCGAGGTGTCGGCCTCCGGTAGGCGGACACCCAGTCGCTCCCAGCCGTCTCGAGCCTGCTGCAGGTTCCCTGCAATGCAAGCGTTGTCGCCACGACACCCGGTCGCAAGCTCATTCCACAAGGCGCCATCGCCTACGGAATCGGCAACTTCCTCATCGTGCTCGGTCTCCCAATCATGCTCGTGGGCTATCTGCAGAAAGGTGCTGCTGGTGAAGAAGACGCTCAGGCCTACCAGGATCAGGCCGATGGCAGCGAGTCCGGCGGCTGCTTTGAGCATCGCTCCGATCCGATTCGGCGCTGCCAGGATCGAGTAGAAGAGTCCCGCCAACAGGAGAGCGCCACCCAAAGAGGCCACTACCGATGGACCCGTGGGGAGGTCGAAACGGTAGGAGGCGGTCAGTCCCACCGCGCAGGCTGCGATTCCGACACCCCAGCCGATCAAGAGTCGCGTGCTGATCCGATGGGCGAAAAGTGAGGCGATGACCGCCGGAATAACGAGGAACGAGAAGACGAGCAGAACACCGGCGATGCCCACCGACGAAGTGATCACGAAGGCGAAGGTGACATAGAAAATGAAGTCCCAGAGCCGGATGTTGCGACCTTCGGCGTAGGCCTGATCGGGGTGGAATGAGATCTGGAAAAACCGCCTTCGCAGGGCAAAATGGAGGAGTCCGACAAGGCTGTAGATGATCGCCGTCTTGATGATGGTCGGCCACTGCACCCAGAGTAGGGCCCCGGTCAGGGTTTCTTTGATGTGCTCCGAGCCCTCGGGAGCTCGATCGGCGACCAGGATGGCCAGGGCCAGGGCCACGGCATAGGTAATGCCGATGATCGCCTCCTGGGGGATTCGCTCGTGTCGCATCCTGGTGACCGCAAAGATGCCGGCGCCGATGACGGCGAAGGTGAGGGAGAACAGGTAGGCGGTCTGGCTGTGTGGGCTCAGCCCCAGCAGGAATCCGAAGGTCGCCCCCAGAGCGGCGATTTGCGCCAGGGCCAGATCTACGAAGATGACCTTCCTCTGGATGACATGCAGACCCAGGTAGGCATGGATTCCCACCAGGACGACGCAGGCCGCGAAGGGTGCCGCCATCAACTCGAACAACTCGTGCATTCAACTATCCTCCGGTCTCTTCGAAGGCTCTCACAAGCCGCTCGATCCAGGCATCCATGAGGTCCTCGTAGGTGTCGATTCCCTCCTCACCCTCGGAATTGAGGGGAACGGTAACCACGGTCGCGCCGGTGCGGTCGGCGATCATCTGCGTCTTTCGGGGACTGAAGTAGTTGGCGGTTAGAACCACCTCGATTCCCTGGTCCCGGATCAACTTCATGATCGTCTCCACGTGTCGCGGGGTGGGAGGTATGCCCGGCTTGGGTTCCACAAAGCCGACCATGTCGAGATCGAAGCGGTTGGTGAAGTAGGCCCAGTTCTTGTGGTAACCGATGATTTGGTTGCCGCGGATCGGTTCGGCTTGCTTCAACCAGCCCCCGAGGCGATCGGCCAGCGTCGAGCCGCTACCGCGGGGGTATTCCTTGCTTTCCAGGAACGACTGCAGCTTGCCCGAGCGAGCGAGGCGGGCCAGGGTGTCACCACCCAGGAGGTCGACGAGCTCGTCTCCGAAGAGGCGTCGGTAGAGACGGTCCTCCAAGGAGGCTTCCCTTTCCTGGTAATAGTCTGCGTTGGCAGGATCGATCTTCTCGAGGCCTGCCAGGACATTGCGCGCCACGATCACCATGTTGAGTGGATCGGTGTGGATGTGGGGATTGCCGTAAATGTGAACATCCCCTTCGGTACGGCTCAGGGAGATGGGCTTCTCCAGCAGTTCGATACCCGTCCATGCAGCCACGTATCCCGGTGCCCCCTCGAGCACGTTGCGGTTGCCGGCCGCATCGAGGAGTGTCGGAACCCAGAGCTCGAGGTCCAGACCGGTGGTGATGAAGAGATCGGCAGATCGCAGCTGCGTCTGGAAGGAGGGTTTGGGTCGGACGAAATGCACATCCTGGTCGCCGCGGCAGATGGCTTCGGCAACGACCCGATCTCCCCCTATTTCGCGTGCGACCCAGGCATAGTCGGGAACCGTGGTCACTACCTGGAGCGGATCGCCTTCGGAGGCCGCCGCTGGCTGAGCGGCCATTCGAGCGGTAAGGCCGAGGAACCCCACTGTCAGAGCGATCGCAGTGGAGAACAGTATTGGATTCGTATTTCGGATGATCTTCATGGTGCTCTCCTTGCCCATCAGTAGGATTCGTGTTTGTGCGGACCGGCCGCAAAGGTGACCTGTAGCCAGAGCCGATTGTCCGTCTTCGGCCCCCTGGACGAGATGAAGTCGCGATCGATTCTCTGGTACTGCAGCCGTAGTCGTACGAACTCACTCTGCCAGTAGGTCAGAAATGGGGTCCAGCCGGTGTCCTTGAGACCCTGTCGAAACTCCTCTGGATCGTAGAGGGCGCGTCCGTACCCAGGTAGCTCAGCGTTGTCATAGCGCAATCCGACAATCCACCGCCGGCTGAGACGGCCATAGAGATAGGCGTAGTAGGAATCCGAGGAAATGGAGGGTGTGTCACCGGTGTCGTAGTTGGTGTGGATGTACTCGCCCCGAAACTCCAGGTTTCGGTAACGGGCGCGGTTGGTCGGTTCCCAAACGTAAGCGAAATCGAAACCGTAGATGTCGGTCTTCTCGTCTCCCGTATCGGAGTTGGATCCACGGGTCCAGTTCAGACCCAGATCGAGATAGGCGTCGGGGCCGAGCTCGAAGAATCCTGTGTGCCGCAGGAGAAAGGCCGGGTCGTTCCAATCGGAGCCCGCGAAGGCGGCCGGGTTGTCGGCGTTGGTGATCTGGAGGGTAAGACCATTGTTCGTCGCCCAGAGCTTACCGAGCTGCCAGTCCAGGCCGATCCCGAGTCCGACGAGTCCCGCGGGGCCGAAGACATGGTCTAGGGCGAAGGGCCTGTCGACGCTGGGTAGTGCATGACGGTGCCACCGATTCAGCGTCCCATACTGTTGCCGGAACTTGCCGACTTGGAGTCTCGTGTGAAGGGGTAGGGCGACCCATTCCATATAGGCCTCATGGACATCGACAGCGACCGCTCCGCTGTGCAGGTGCTCCTCTTCGTGGACGTCCTCTTCGTGCTCGCCCTCTTCTTCGTGATCATGAAAGGGAAACGTGTAGGGCTCCTGGTGGCCAGCCAGGATTCCCTTGAAGCGGGTATAGGGATCGAGCGGAGCCTGTAGCGCAACCTCGACACCACGCAGGTTGAAGCCAGTCTTGATATCGCTCTCGGACCAATCGTAGGAGAAATCTCCGACGAAACTGAGCTCCGGGTTCAGTGCTTGTTGTGTTCGCTGTCGACCGACGAACACATCGCGTTCGTTGACTGCGATCTCTTCCTTCTGTTTCTCGTCGGCGGTGAGCTCTTCGGCCTCGGCGAGCAGATCCTCTAGATCGTCTTCCTGGCGCACCTCTTGTGATGCAACCACCCGCTCCTCGAGCTCGATGAGCTGCTCCTGCAGCTCGCGGATCTGGCGCTGGTAGGTCTCCTCTAGCACCTGAAGTCGTTTCTCGAGGCGGCGGATTTCATCTGTCGGTTCAGCGGTCGGCTTTTCTGTGCCCTGGACATCTTGGGTCTGGGCGTAGGCGGGCAGGCTGCCGAGGACTAGAGCCAGCGCCACCAGAATCAAGATCCATGAATTCCTGTGGGGTCCTGGAAGGGTCTTCAAAACAGTCTCTCCTGGTCGTTGACGCGTTGAGCAAAAAGGTCGGTCGATAACGGGACCGTCCGGCATCGCTCTCCAACCGGGGAGTGCGATGCCTGCCGAATGACACGTCAGGCGCTGGGAGGACTGCGAGGTTCGGAGTAGAGGAGAGGTGACTGAGAGATCAGGCAATCGAGGGTCGGTTCAACCGCGGTGTTCGCGGCTAGCCGCGGCAGAGCTTCCAGCTTCGGGGCTCTCGCCTGGGCCAGCAGCTGTTGCAGGATGCAGAGGAGACAGTCGGCAGCCTCTGTCTCGCTGCCAACCGCCTGAGGAGCGACCTCGATGTGCGTGTGGGTCGAGCGTGAGTCGAGTGTCGGGACAGGGGAGGATGCGGGGTGCCAGTGGGGCAGGCAGGTCGCGGCCATCAGGATGGCCAAGACCAGAAAGGCCGCAGGCCGTCGAAGACGCTGTCGTTGTCTACCCATCAGCGAGCCCATCTTCTCTCGGCCGGTGCTTTGGCCGGACTCGAGATCATTATACCTGGTGACGGGAATCTTGAAGTTGATTCTGTAACGGTTCGGTTGACTGAAATCTGATATATTAGACAGTCTCAAGCTCGAGATTGGACGGACTTCCGTGGCCAAGAACGGCATCTTGCAGCTCCGCTCCCTTCGGGAACAGGTGTACGAGTACCTTCGGGATGCCATCAACCGGGGTGAGCTCCATGCCGGTTCGTTTCTCGATCAGAAGCACCTGGCGGAGAGCCTGGGCATCAGCAAGACGCCGTTGCGAGATGCCCTGATTCAGCTCGAAACCGAGGGCTTTGTCTCGATTCTCCCCCGGCGAGGAGTGGTTGTGAATCGACTCACCCTCGAGGACGTCCGCCACCTCTACGAGATCATCGGAGCCCTGGAGGGTGCCGCCGTGATGTCGGTCGGAGGTCAGTTGGCGGAGACGCACTTCGAACAGATGCGGTCCCTGAACGCTGAGATGGTGGACGCCGTGGAGGCGGGTGACTTCAACCGCTACTACGCCCGCAACCTGTCCTTCCACGAGGTCTTTCTGGGTCTGTCGCAGAACGGCAGCCTGCTACGGATGGTGGAGAACGCCAAGCATCGGCTCTATGACTTCCCACGACGCAGGGAGTTCCTGCCCGAGTGGGAGTTGGCCTCGACAGGCGAACACACCGCGTTTCTGGATCTCCTCGAAGGTGGAGACGTGCGCGGTGGGGCCGACTACCTGCGGGACGTCCACTGGTCGTTCGCCGTGCAGCGGCGATTCATTGTTCAGTATTACTTTCCGGAAGCTGATCTATTGGAGGCTGGAGGGATCTAGGCCGTGAAGCCAGGACAGGTCTTCAACATCCAGCGCTTCTCGGTTCACGACGGGCCAGGGATTCGCACCGCGATCTTTCTCAAGGGCTGCCCCCTGTCCTGTGTGTGGTGCCATAACCCAGAGGGGATTTCCCCGCGCCCGGAGATCTTGATGGCGCCCAGCCGCTGCGTCGGCTGTGGTGAGTGCGTTGCGACCTGCCTGCAGGGCCTCCCTGTTCCATACGAAACTCCGACTGCCGAGGACGCCGATCACTGTCTCGTCTGTGGCGCCTGCGCCGAGGCCTGTCCGACGGAAGCGCGGCAGATAGCAGGTCGGTCGATGAGCGTCGAGGAGGTCGTCGAAGTCGTCTTGAAAGACAGGATCTTCCACGACGACTCCGGTGGTGGCGTGACCTTCTCGGGTGGTGAACCGCTGCGTCAGGCCGGGTTTCTCCGGGCGGCGCTCGAAGCTTGCCGTATCCAAGGACTCCACACCGTGGTGGACACCTGCGGCCTGGCGGCTGAAGAGGACCTGCGTGCCGTGGCCGAGGCCACGGATCTGTTTCTCTTCGACGTGAAGATGATGGACGACGCCAAACACCGGCGCTTCACCGGAGTCTCGAACCGTCAGATCCTGGCCAACCTCGAAGCTCTGGGTCGGGGAGACAAACGGATCTGGATTCGAGTGCCGGTGATCCCTGGAGTCAACGACGATGCCGAGAATCTCGAGGCCACCGCCAAGCTGGCGGCCTCGATTCCTTCGGTGGAACGGGTGTGCCTGTTGCCCTACCACCCTCTGGGTGAGAGCAAGTC
>JAUWSP010000066.1 GCA_030610025.1 Acidobacteriota bacterium
CTGGTCGTGACTGCCTCGTAATAGTGACCGGCGGAAACCAGGCCCGGGAAGACCAGGGCTCCCATCAAGGCCAGAGTCGACAGAGCTGTCAGATTTCGTTTGTTCTTCATGTCGAGAGTTCTCCTTCCAGGGTCTGGAAACTTGGTTGTCTCTATTCTCTCCAACGAAAACGAGACAAAAACCCGCCGCCGGTCAGCGCTGCCAACCCTCGAGAAGGCGCGCCGACGGAGCGAGGCGGGGTCGAGCTCGGTTCTACGTCAAGAGTTGGGAGAGTCTACCTCAAGAGCCCAGGAATCCTGGGCATCATTGCCAGTGCTTGATTCGCTGGCGGATTCGCTCGAAGCCGAGCTCTTGGAATAGGGCCTCGACGCATTGGCGATCAGCCCCACGGTAGGTGAGATCCTCGAGGCTCGCTTGCATGGGGATCTGGCAGTGGATGGTGGCGAGCTCTTTCGAAAGAAAGGCCATGTCTCGACCATTTTCGAGCTTGGCCCTCACCGACGAGGCGCCGCGGATGGGAAGCTCCTCGACCTTACTCAGGCGCTCGTACAGAGTCTCCAGATCTCCAAACGCTTGCAGCAATGCGACCGCTGTCTTGCTGCCGATTCCCCGGACACCCGGGATGTTGTCCACGGAGTCCCCTGCCAGGGCCAGGAGATCGACCATCTGGTCGGGCCGCACCCCGAACTTCTCTTCCACTTCGGGGATCGAGTAACGGGTCTCCCGGGCGAAGTCCAAGAGAGTGACACCTTCGGAGACGAGCTGTGCCAGGTCTTTGTCAGAGGTCACGATGACCGACTTCTGACCGGTACCTGATACCAGGGCCAAGAGGGAGCCGATCAAATCGTCCGCCTCATGGGAATCGTCGATGAAGGTCGCCATCCCGAGGCACTCGGCTACCTGACGGCAACTGGCCAGCTGGCTCACGAGCTCGTTCGGCGGTGCCTCCCTGTTGGCTTTGTAGCCCGGGTAGAGCTCGTTGCGGAAGCTGGAGGTCAGGCTGCCGTCGAAGGCCACCGCCAGATGGCTGGGTTGCTCCTGGGCGAGGAGCTTGAGGAGGAAGGAGGCAAATCCGTAGGTGGCTCCAGCCGGCCTCCCTTCGGGGTCCACGAGGGACGAAGGCATGGAGAAATGAGCCCGGAAGATGTACGGGCTGGCATCGATGAGGTAGGTCGTCATGCTCGAAAGATCTTGCAGGGAGTTAATCAGACTCGCGACCCCGGGTCGAGCCCGTCTCCCTCCGACCCTCGGGCTAGAATGGCAAGCTGGCGCGCCCGTTCTCGACCCATGAGCACTCCAAGACATGGCCAACAGGAGGCCCTCCCTGCCTGGGTTCAGGCTCTGGCTGACGGCAAGGAACCCGTCTGGACCCCGGTGGTCTGCGGTGCTCTGGCGCTGCTCGGATGGCTCGGTCCGGACCTCCTGGGACTACCTGATTGGGCCGGGAAGCTGGCCTTCGTGGGCGCGTTCGTCGCCGGTGGCGCGTTCAGCCTGGGCCGCTCGATCCAGAGCCTCAAGGCACGCCGCCTCGACATCGACCTGTTGATGCTGCTCTCCGCCCTGGGTGCTGCGAGCATCGGCGAGTACGCGGAAGGCGCAGCGCTGCTCTTTCTGTTCTCGCTTTCCAATGCTCTCGAGGCGCGCGCGTTGCGACGTACGACGCGTGCCATCGAATCGCTCATGGAGCTCCGGCCTGACGAGGCCATGTTGCTCGCACCCGATGGCACCGAGCGCAAGGTGGCGGCAGAGGAGCTGGAGCCAGGTCAGATGGTGAGGATCCGGCCAGGTGAGCGTATTCCGGTGGATGGCCGGATTGTCTCGGGTCAGACGGCGGCGGATCAAGCGGCCATCACGGGGGAGTCGACACCGGAGCCCAAGGGGCCGGGAGATCGGGTCTTTGCCGGATCCATCAACGTGGGAGGTACCGCCGAGGTCGCGGTCGAGCGGCGAGCCTCGGAATCGACGCTAGCGCGCATCATCGAGTTGGTAGAGGAAGCACGGGAGGCCAAGGCACCGACCCAGAGGTTCATCGATCGCTTCGAGCAGGGCTATGCGGCAACGGTGATCTTCGCGGCCGCGGTGGCCGTGGTCTTGCCGGTCGCCTTCGGCGAGGCCTTCCGTCCGGCCTTCTATCGCGCGATGACGCTGCTGGTGGTGGCCTCGCCCTGCGCAGTGGTCATTTCGACCCCCGCCACCTTTCTGGCTGCTTTGGGGCATGCCGCTCGCAAGGGACTGCTCTTCAAGGGGGGATCACCGCTCGAGGAGCTCGCCACCATCGACAGCTTTGCTTTCGACAAGACGGGCACACTCACCGGAGGTCGCCCTGTGGTGACCGCGGTCGTGCCCTTTGGGGAGTCCACTGCCGACGAGGTGTTGGAAATGGCGGCGGCGGTGGAACGCCTCTCGGAGCATCATCTGGGGCGTGCGATTGTCGAATCTGCAGAGTCGAGGAATCTGACGGTGCCCCTGGCCTACGGCCTTGTGAATCACCGAGGTCGTGGCGCGGTTGCCCAGATCTCAGATCGCCAAGTAGCCGTGGGTCGCCACGACTTCGTTGCCGAGTTCGGTGGTCAGGCTCCCAACACCCAGGAGATGAGACAGATTGAGCGTTTGGAGCAGGAGGCTCGAACGGTCGTGTTCATCTCGGGTAACGGGGTTTCAGGTGCTCTGGCGATCGAAGACCAGGTTCGGCCGGAGGCAAGATCTGCCATCGAGCAACTGAAGCGTCTGGGAACGGGTCGCACGGTGATGATGACCGGCGACAACCCGGCAGTAGCGAAGAGGGTTGCCGATGCTGTGGAAGTGGACGAATGGCACGCAGAGGTGATGCCCGAAGAGAAGGTGGCGATCGTCCACACAATGTTGTCCGGGGGCGAGCGGGTGGCCATGGTTGGCGACGGAGTCAACGATGCGCCGGCCCTGGCCTCGGCAACGGTGGGGGTGGCCATGGGTGTTTCCGGCACCGATGCTGCTTTGGAGACAGCGGACCTGGTGCTGGTGCGCGATGAGCTGAAGCTGCTTCCCTATGCCGTTCGACTGTCCCGCAAGGCGCAGAGGATCGTGCGCCAGAACCTGGCTTTTGCCTGTGCCGTCATCGCCATTCTCGTGGTGGTGAACCTGCTGCACGGCCTGGCACTGCCGATCGGGGTCGTGGCCCACGAGGGGAGCACAATTCTCGTGGTGCTCAACGGACTGCGATTGCTGCGGCCCCTCGAAGACGAGTGACCCCTGCGGACCACCCGGACGGACCTCAACTCGGTGTCGCTTGGAGGTGCGGTCTCAGGTCTCTACTTCGTGGCGGTGGCCCAGGCTTTGAGGATGAGGAGCGCCCAGGGAATTCCGTGGAACGCCAGATCCAGCCAGTCAATGGGGCGGACCAATGTACCGCGGAAGAGCATGCGCAGCTTTTCCACGATATGTGGAGGAGCGAAAGGTGCAAGCCCGAGGGTAAGACAGGCGATGATGAGAAGTGACCACGGGATCTCGAGCAGCCAGGTCTTCATGATGCCGATCAGTGTACCGTGAGTTTCACGATCGAGCGCAACGCTTGTTCGAGCTAGTAGAATCGGCGTTTCGAGTTGAACGGAGGGTATTCCGCATGAAGCAACTTGTCTGCCTCGCCTGCTGTGTTCTGGTTGTTGCGTGCTCTTCTGGAGTGGCCGCGCCGCCGCAGACTACTCAATCCGCGGGTAATGCTGGATCGGACCTGAAGCGATCGGTGCACTGGATGCGGAACTCCGCTGAGTTTCAGGCAATCGTTCTACAGACCTACACCCTGGCCGGGCAGTACCTCAGGAAGAGGGTGGAGGGGATGGAGCCCGGGACCTGGGCCGTGGCGATCGACGCTGACGAGACCCTGATCAGCAACCTGGACTACGAAAGAGAGCTGGTGCAGCTCGGGAAGGAATCGACCGACGAGCTCTGGACGGCCTGGGTGGCCCGAAGGGCAGCGACGCCTCTGCCAGGAGCTCTCGAGTTTCTCGGCCTGGTGCGCGAACTGGGAGGTCGGATCTCCATTGTTACCAACAGGAAGGAGCGGGACTGTCCAGACACCCAAGCCAATCTGGAGGCCTTCGAAGTACCCTTCGACGTGCTGCTCTGCCGCACAGATAGCCGCGAGAAGGAGCCTCGCTGGGAGAGCATCGAGAAGGGCACGGCATCGGCCGACGTGCCGCCAGTCGAGATCGTCATGTGGCTGGGTGACAACATCAATGACTTCCCCGAAATGAGTCAGGAATCGAGGTTCTCGACTTCGGAGGCTTTTGGAGACTACGGCTCCAGGTTCTTTATGTTCCCGAACCCGAGCTACGGCTCCTGGGAAGCCAATCCGTTCGACTGATCCCCGGCCGCCTCAACCCCCAAGGCCTTGTGGCCTTGGTCAGGTCGTCTCGCCGGATGCGGCGGCGATCTCTGCCAGGGCGTCGTCGAAGGCCTGGGCGAGGCGGTAGGGATCGGCGGGCGAGCCTGCGTCGATGGTGACTCCGAGACGGAGCTGGTCGGAGGTAGCTGAGATTCCGAGGCGCAGTCTCTGTGGACCCGGCAGGGCGGGCCAGTAGAGCCAATGTTCGAGCTTGTGTCCACATAAATAGAGAGGTTCTGCCGGCTGGGGGGCGAAGGAGAGCAGGAGCGTGGTCTTCTTTGCGAGCTGTCGAGTGATCTGATCCTCTACCTCCGACATTCGGAACCCGGGATCCCCCGGGTCCTGAAAGGTGGCGAGCGAGCCCGTTGCAGACCCGAGATCGTCGAGGTCCTGTCGCAATTTCCGAAGACGCGAGCGAACGGTGGTCCTGCCGACTGGTAGGCGAAGCACCGCGAGGGCGAAACGGCTTCCCAGGGGATCCTGGTCGGGGCTTCGAAGGTTGGACGGCACCACGGCCCGCAGGAGTGTCGACTCGGGAAGCAGGTCGATTTGGAGGAGCTCCTGTCGGAGGGCAGCCGTGACGGCGGCGAGCAGAAGCTCGGTCTCGCTGGTCTCGAGCCGAGTCGCGAAACTGCGCAGGCGGATCAGGGGGAACCCTCGCGACCAGGCAACCCGCCGTTGGTTTGCCGGCTTGCGCGTCAGCGGAGAATCGGTATCCGAGCGCTGGGCGATCAAACGGCACAGAGAGCGGACCGTGGAACCTGGTTGACGGGCAGCCTCGACGACTTCGTCGGTCCGGAGCTGGGTCTCGAGGCCCTCGAAAGCGATCTCTGTTGGATGCTGGCCCGATTCTGAGCTGCCCAGCCCAAGAACGATCTGGGCAGCGGAGGTGCCATCCGCCACACTCTGGTGGATCTTCACCACCAGCACGGAGCCACCATCGACCTCTTCAATCAGGTGGATCTGCCAGAGGGGCTGGTCGGCAGGCATCGGCTCGGACAGGAGCCGGCTGATCAGGGTCTCCATGTCCCTTTCCGTACCCTGTGGCGACAGGCTGGCGCGGAACAGATGATTCTCGAGGGCGAAATCGTCTCCTTCGTGCCAATGGGGCCGGCCCCTGGGAAGTCTGGAGGGCACGATGCGCTGGCGGAAGCGCTCGTAGGACATCAGGCGATCCTCGACGAGCGCTTTGAGGGTCTCGAACGCCAAGACCTGCTCGAAGAACAGGACCGCCAACGACGCCATCGGGTTGGCGGCCTCCTGAAGGCGAAACCAGGAATGGTCCGCAGCGGTCAGTGTCGACTCTTTCACCGGCTCCTCATAGCTTGCCTTGAAGCCCAGAACGCTCGATCCGACTGCTCCAGCGGTTCTCAGGGCTTGCGGGTCGCCTCGAACTCCATATTCTTGATCTCGGTGCCGCTCGGCGTGACGATGTAGGACTCGTATCGATACGAATCATCGCTGATGATCGTAGTCACACTCTTGATCCCGAGCTCGGTCTTCGAGACCGGGTCGATGAAATCCGCAGTCATGGTTCGAATCGCGCAGGTAGCGTCACACTTGCCGTCGAAAACGAGGGTGTAGGTTCCCCGGCTGTCGCGCCAAGTGCTGACGAAACGGCTGGCAGCGACATCATAGCCTTCGATTCTCAGTCCCTCGAAGGCGGTGTCCAGGACCTCACCCTCGAGTCGGGTCTCCACGAAATGGTCGCCGAGGATCCATTTCGCGGTGGCGGACCCTCGAGTCTCTACCGGCTCGCTTTTGGGATGGGTCCAGACGCGAATGGTCATGTCCCACTCTCCAACCGTGGCAGCGAGGTGGCTTTGTGGGTCACCAGGTCCGGACACCTCACTCGCTGCGCCTTCCGTCGGCTCATCCTGAGAGCTGGGGAGCGCCAAGCCGGGCGAAGCGATCCAGAGGGCGAGAAGCGGGATTAGCAGGGTCTTTCCGGGGCGGTTGTCTGTCATGGATGGCTCCTGAGGGGGCGAGCGATCAAAGCGAGCTCGACTTCGATGCTGAAGACTGCGTCGCGTGTTCTCTCGAGCGGGTCCGGATCACCTCGCCAAGGACACCGAAATGATATCGCAGAGCTCTTCTGGGATATCGTCTCTGGCAGGGGAATGCCCATTCGAGGGATTCACCCGTTTCGAGAATCGGCTGACGAGGGTCAAGGAGGCTTCAATGTACTGTCCTGACTGTAGAGCAGAGTACCGAGAAGGAATCGCAACCTGCCCGGACTGCGAGGTTCAACTGGTTGCCGAGATGCCTCCCGAGAACCCGGATGCGGATCTGGTTCCGGTCTTCGAGACAGCCGACGTCTCTCTGTTGCCGATTGTCAAGTCGCTCCTGGATTCGGCTGGGATCCCCTACGTCGCTCAGGGAGAAGAGGCTCTCAGCGTTCTGCCGGTGGGTCGCTGGGGTGCAGGGATCAGTCAATCCGGTCGAGGTCTGGCGGCAACCTTCCGGGTGGAAGAGGGGCGCGCCAAAGAAGCCGCAGAGCTCTTGCGGCCCCTGGCTGACGGTGAGTCTCCCGCGGAGCCGGAGGAGGCTTGAAGGGGGTAGGTGACGATGGTTGGTACTGCACTCTCCCTTGTTGTCCTGGAGCCGATTTTCGCTGTCTGTCGCCTGCCCGCCGCCGAAGCCGTACCCGACTGGGCCTATCGGGGCTCCTTTTCCTCAGTGTCTCGCACGCCTCGAGAGCTCTCCATAGTCTGCGAACAGGACAATGTCCCGTCTGAGGTATGGGCCGAGGTCGGGTGGCGCTGCCTGATGGTCGAGGGGCCGCTGGCCTTCACCGAGGTGGGAATCCTGGCTTCATTGACGGCACCGTTGGCCGCGGCGGGAGTCAGCGTGTTTGCCGTCTCTACCTACGATACGGATTTCTTGCTCGTCAAAGAGGCCGACCTCGAGCAGACTCTCTCGAGCCTCGGCAACGAGGACTTCCGGATCCGGTAGGAGCTGTGCCGAGCCAGGGATCTGCCGGGTCAGTCGAGGTCGAAGGGGCGGGGTGGAGGAGCGTCGTCCGGCTCTTCTTTAGCTCGCTCCATGGCCTGCTTGAATTTCTCTTCGAGAAGTCGGTCCTGGTCCTTCATGGCGGCGACCTCGCGAGCGAAGACCTCCTCGGCCTCATGCTTGTCCCGGTCGAGGTCTTCCAGGAGGGTGTCGAAGTCCTTGCCCCCGGCCAGCGGTTGCTTGACGGCGCGGTGCGCGAGGATCTCTCCCGTCGCGGCATCTATGACCAGATGGGCCTCGCAATCGGGACAGCGGATGGTGAGGGTCCGTGTCTTCGTCATGGTGGCCTTCTATTCTAGCCCGAGGGCAGGTGTGGTGGGCCGACTAGCGGTTCGAGGCCGATTTGTGTCAACCTCTCTGGGTACGGCTGTGACTGCTTGACAGTGTGTAAGCCGTAGGTTAGAAAGGTTCTGAGTACTATCAACCGAAAGCCGGTGAATCGACCATGAAGAAGAAAAGCGTTCTCCTGCTTGTTTTGCTCTCGACAGTCCTTGCATGCCAGGAGGACAAGCCGGTCAAGTTCGGCGCCGTTTTGCCCCTGACGGGGGAAGCCTCCGTGTACGGAGAGCCGATTCGCAAAGGCGTGGAGTTGGCCATCGAGCAACTCCAGATGCGGAGTGACTACCCTTATGAACTGGAGCTCGTCGTGGTCGATTCGGAGAGCGACCCGGAGAAGGGAAAGCAACTTCTGGCGGACCTCTATGCGCAGGACTCGCTGGCGGTGATCGGCGGAGTCACGACAGCTGAGGCGCTGGCGATGGTGGCGGTGGCCGATGAGAACGATCGAGTGCTGATGTCGCCGTCGGCCTCGACGCCCGAGCTCACCGGAATCTCCAAGAACTTCTATCGGGTCTTTCCCTCGGATGCCCGCGAAGGGGCCACCATGGGCAACTTCGCGACTCAGAAGATGCACGCTGAGAGGGTCGTGATTCTGGCGAAGCAGAGTAAGTACTCCAAGGGCATCCAGGAAGTCTTCCAGAAGGAATTCGAGCGTCATGGTGGAACGGTGCTGGACACGATCGAGTTTCCATCCCTGTCTTCGGATCTGTCAGGTGCCATCGAGAGGGTGATGACGTTGCAGCCCGACGCGGTCTATCTGGCGGCCTATGCGGAGGACCTGGCCCAGATGATCGGTTACCTGCGGGATCAGGGCTACAAGGAGACGATTTTCACGACGTCGGCTTTTGCAGCGCCCGAGATCATCACTCGGGTGGGGCGCTCCGCAGAGGGCGTGTTCCTGACCCAGGCGGCCTTCGATCCCGACTCCGAGGAGCCCGAGACCAAGGCTTTCGTCGAGGCCTATCGCGCCAAGTATCAGAGCGAGCCCAACCTCTACGCAGTGCACGGTTACGATGCGACGCTGGTCTTGGCAGAGGCTCTGCGTCGATCCGGGAAAGAGCCGAGCCATTTCTGGAGTGCCGTGCGATCGCTTCGCGACTTCACGGGCGCCGCCGGCACGATCCAGTTCGACGAGCGGGGCGATGTCCAGAAGTTCCCTCGGGTCTACGTCGTGCACAACGGCGAGTTGATGGACTACGAGGCCGAGGTGGAGCGCCGTCGTCAGAAGCTGCTCGATGACCTGCGAAAGCTGGAGGAAGAGCAGCGGCGGACTCGTGCCGAAACGGGCGGTTGATCCCGGTCAAACAACGCCAGCCGAACCTCAGTTATTCGAGCCAACCCGGGGAGGACTCTGCTGTCTCCTCTGCTGAGCCCGCCACAGGCAGTGCTCAGTTGCTGTACTCTTTGCGTTGGCGCGGAGCGGCCAGCAGGCGGGAGATTCGGGCCAGCCAGCCCGACCCGGTGAGAGTCGGAACCTCAGCATGACAAAAGTGGCGGACAGACTGTTTCGATTCCGCGGCCTTCTGGCCACCCTGGTCTCCCGTGAGCTCAAGGCGCGTTACCGGGGCTCGGTGCTCGGGTTCTTCTGGTCGCTCGTCACTCCGCTACTGCTACTCGGCGTCTACACCTTCGTCTTCAGCGTGGTCTTCAAGCCCCGCTTCGAAGGCACGAACCCCTACGTTCTCTTCTTGATGACCGGTCTGTTTCCATGGACCTGGGTTGCCACCTCCTTGATGGAGGGCACTCAATCGCTGACGGCCAACTCCGGGCTGATTCGCAAGGCTGTCTTCCCGGCCGAGGTCTTGCCCATGGTCTCGGTGCTTTCGAACCTGGTGCACTTTGTCTTCGCGGTGCCGATTCTGGTGGCCGGTTTGATTGTCGGCCGC
>JAUWSP010000110.1 GCA_030610025.1 Acidobacteriota bacterium
CCTCTAGATTGGCCTCCAGTTGGTCGATCTGCATGGAGAGATTTTGCACTGCGACCTGGACGTCAGCCTCCGACTTCAGCAGGGACTCGGTATGCGCCGAGATCTGCTGCTGCAGTTCACCGACCTCCTGCTTGCTGGAAGTCTGCTTCTGAAGAAGGAGAACCTGCCTCTGGATGTCGGACACTTGGGTATGCAACGCGTCGATGTCGGAGCTGGATACGCAAGCACCGAGAACCAACGGAAGCAGGAGGCTAGCAAACAGCCTTGTCACTTTCACTGTCGCACCTGTCCAATCAACCGCCGGAGCGGCCTCGAATCACGAAATGGGCCCGCCGATTGCGCCACCAGCAGGCTTCACTGGCTTCCTGGCACTGGGCCCGTTCCTCGCCGAAGCTGACACTCTGAATGGACCCAGCAGGAAGTCCCAGAGACGTCAGGTAGTTCTTGGCGGCATTGGCTCGCCGGTCTCCAAGGGCCAGGTTGTACTCTGCGGTACCGCGCTCGTCGCAATGGCCCTCGATCAGCATCTCGAATTCCGGATGGGCGCGCAAGAACTCCGCATTCTTCGCCAAACGATCTCGAGCTTCCGGCTGGAGATCGTACTTGTCGAACTCGAAATACACATCACCGAGGAGGCCTTGCTCATAGGCCGCTACGTTCGCGGTCTCGAGATCTTCGCTAAACGGGTCAGAGACTTCGTCGAAAGTCTCCGGCGGTACAGGGACGAGGACCTCAACGGGTTCCTGTACTTCTTCGATGACATCGACCTCGGGAGCTGGTGCCGGCTTCTTCTTGGGGCACCCGAGGAACAGGAGAGACACTGCCAAGACTCCGACCCAGACCGCTACCAGGGACTTACGGTACATTGAGGCACTCCTTGCTTTCGGAAAGTGGCGTTTGACGTCCAAATCTACGTTTTGAAACTGCAACCTTGCGGTAACTGTAGCAGAAGGCTCGACGGACCTTCAATAGCTGAGTCGAGATCTTCTCACTCCTTGAAGCCGGACCAGACCGGCGAGGAGTTGTTTCCCTTCGACGTCAGCTGCTCCCGGTTGCCGCCCGTCGCATCCATGACGAAGATCTGAGTCGAGGTCCCAGAGCGGCTCTGTCGTTTCAAGGTGAAGAGAATCCTGCGACCGTCCGGTGAGAACGAGGGAGTCTCGTTGCTTCCACCACCATGGGTCAGGAGTCGGCTCTCCAGGGTGACGACATCCGCGACCGCGATATCGAAGTCGCCGGTTCGACGGCTGGCATAGACGATGCGAGTTCCATCAGGGCTCCAGGCCGCACCGTCATTGTAGTTGCCGTCGAAGGTCGCTCTCCGAAGGTTGGTGCCTTCAGCGTCCATGATGTAGATCTGAGGCGAACCGGTGCGACTCGAAGTAAACGCGATCTCCCGGCCGTTGGGGCTCCAAGCTGGATTGGTGTCGATTCCCGAAGAGTGGGTCAGTTGTTGCAGGGCGCTGCCGTCGCGATTGCAGATGAAGATCTCGGAATTTCCGTCACCGATCGATCGGGCGAAGGCGATCTGCTTGCCGGAGGGCGAGAAGGAGGGTGAAATATTGAGAGATCCGGTTGTGATGACGGGTGTCTTGCGACCACTACCGAGATCCACTAGATAGATATTCGGAGTCCCCGAGTAGTAGGAGATGTAGGCGATCTCCCGACCATTCGGATTCCACTCCGGCGACATTGAAATCGACTTGTGAGCCGTGATGGGCCGCTGGTTCGCCCCATCCGAATCCATGAGGTAGAGCTCCTTGAAGCCACTCCGATCGGAGGCGAAGGCGATGCTGGTCAACGCCAGGCCCTGCCGACCGCTGAAGTAGAGAATGATCTCATCGGCGAAAGTGTGTGCGATGCGACGTGCGATGGAGGGGTCGCCCCTGTAGCGTTTGCCCAAAACTACTTTGCCGCTCGCCAAGTCGTACACCCGACCTTCGAGGATCAATCGTCCCTGATCCTGCTTCACCAGGCTAGTCAACAACAGCTCATTGCGCAGCGAACGGTAGAGCTCGAAATCACGCTCGTCGTTGCCGGTGAGGTTCAGCACCGAAAGCTGGGCCGGGCCCCTTACGTCGAAGATTCCGCTCTGATCGAGATCGGTTCGCAGGGTCTGCTCGAGCTGGTCGGCTGCTTCTCGGATTTGGGGGCCAGGAGCGCCCTCCCTCTGGACCGCTGGCATTGCCAATCGAAAGCGAGATCGTTGGCGGCCCTCCAGGACTACATTGACCTCCGGATCGCTGAGTTGGTCCTCGGTCGGAGGTACCTGCTGGGACCAGGCAACGGTGGGCCCCAGCCACAATGCAGACAAGACCAGATACAACAGCGCCGTCGTGTTCGAAGCTCGAATCATGCTCAGGGTTCCTTGCCAGTTCACCGGAGGATCAGATTGACCCCCAGGGTTTTGTGCTGATAGCTCTGGGGTAGGCGGGGAAACGGCGCAGCCTGTTGCACGGCGCGGAGTCCAGCCAGATCGAATGAGTTGTAGCCGGAGGATTTTGAGATACGCACATCGGACATGCTGCCGTCTCGATGTATCTTGAAGTGGACCGCCGCTTCAACCTGTCCGCCGATGGAAGGTCGCAGCCAATTCGCACTGATCATCGCCAGCATCTGGTCGACGTAGTAGCTGTAGACGAAGTCCGGGTTGTCGAGTCCGCCAACCGTGGCGCCCAGTGGCGAGGTACCCAGCGAGCTTCCAAGTGGAGATCCCAATCTCTGGCCGATGTCGCCACCGGAGGCGGCGGTCTGGCTAGTCGCGGCCTCGACTCGCGGAGGCTGCTTCGGCTTGGCTGTAGTGTTCTTCTTTCTCTCGGGTTCAGGCAGTGCGACGCGGTCGGCCTGGGTCTTCTCCGGCGCTGGTTCGGGTTTTGCCTCTTCGACAGTCGGCGCTGGTGCCGGCGTGGGCTTTCGAGTCGGAGCCGGGGCGGGCGAGCTGACTCCCAGTGCCTGGACAGGGACAATCTGTACCGCTACGAACTCCAACGGTTCTGGATCTCCAGCTGTCACCATGGGCGCCAGGAGCACTGCGGCGAATAGAACAGCGTGGAGCGCCAAGGACAGAAGGAGGCTTGGCTTGCGATAGGCCTCCGATGCGCTCTCGAGGCGGCTGTCCAGAAGTGTGTCGATGTTCTCGTGCACGGCGCGGGGCAAAACACCTACTAGGGTTTCTCTGTGACCATGCCGACCTGGAGGATGCCTCCCTTGTTCAGGATCACCAGGATCTCCATGATGGTCCCGTAGGGAAGCTCACGATCGCCTTTGAGAAAAACGGTGTCTTCGTCGCGTGCCTCCAGGAGGGGTGTCAGCCGCTCGATCAGCTGGCTGGGGTGAATTGGCTCATCTTGAACATAGACGAGGCCATCTCTGTTGACCGACAAAACGAGCGGGTCGTCGACTCTCAGGGTGATCGGTTCCGCATCGGCTTTCGGCAGCGCCACCTCGATTCCCTGGTGCAGCATCGGGGCCGTGATCATGAAGATGATCAGTAGCACCAGCATCACATCCACCAGCGGCGTTACGTTGATGTCAGCCAGCTCGGAGTGGTCCTCTTCGCCGAGTCCGGTGATGCTAAAGGCCATGAATCACCTCGATTTCCTAGAGGAAGTTCCTTTCAGCCAGGTTCAGGAACTCCAGTGTGAAGTCGGTCATCTGGGACCGGAAGTCGCGGATTCGGCTGGCGAAGTAGTTGTACCCCATGAGAGCCGGGATGGCGGCCGCCAGACCCAGAGCCGTGTTCACCAGTGCTTCGGCGATGCCTGGAGCCACCGCTACGAGCGAGGTCGAGCCGCTGGCACCGATGTCCTGGAACGCGACCATGATGCCCCAAACGGTTCCAAAGAGCCCAATGAAGGGGCTGGCACCCGCGGTCGTGGCGAGAAGCCCTGTCCCCCGGCTGAGTAGCGACACCTCGACGTTGGTTGCCCGTTGGAGGCTGCGCTCCAGCCCATTGAGAGACTTGATCTTGTAGGACTTCTGTTCCTGGGGGTGATCTTGGTTGTAGGCCTTCACCTGGGCGTCGATCTCGATGTACCCAGCGCGGAATAGGCCCACCAGGGGCGAAGCCTGGAGTCTGTCCGCCTGCGAGGCTACCTCGCTGAAGCGCTGGCTCTTGCGGAAGACCTCGAGGAATGATGCTGTCTGCGACATAGCCCGATGGAACTGGAGGTAGCGGGCGATCATGATCGCCCAGGAGGCCAACGACAGTCCGACAAGCACACTCGCCACGAACCAGGCCATGGGCCCGCTGCGGGCAAACAGCTCGAAAATATTGATGCGGGAGGCACTTTCGACCTGTGCCAATAGGAACGGAATGGGGATCAGTGCTTGCATGGGTCTCCTCGATCAGCGCGCAAAAGGTAGCACGGCTCTCGGAGGCGTGTCCATGAGCGGAGCTGTTTTGAGACGCACTGCGGCATGGTAGACTCACCCCCGAGCCGACGTCCGCCGCGGCCGTGCGAACGGCTTCGCGTCTTACCGGCGGGCGAACATATCAAGGATTACAGCCCTCGGAGTAGAGCCCCGTCTCGACTCACCAGCCATGGGCGCTGATTCGCCATCCACGGGACCTGAGAAGTGACTGTGGAGGAAGGAGGATCATGAGGATTGCCGTCTGTATCAAGCAAGTACCGGACACCGAAGCTCGCCTTCGTCTCTCAGGCGACGGCACTTGGATCGACGAGGAAGACCTGTCGTTCGTCATCAATGAAAGTGATACCTACGCCCTCGAGGAGGCGCTGCAGATCGCCGAGCGCACCGACGGCGAGGTCGTCGTCTTCAGCCTCGGCCCAGAGAGAGTTCGCGAAGCCTTGCGCAAGGCATTGGCTCTGGGCGCCGTGCGGGCAGTCCATCTGCAGGATCCAGCATTTCTCGGTGGCGACGGCCTTACGGTGGGTCGTGCGCTGGCCGGCGCCATCGCTGCGGAGGGCTTCGATCTTGTCCTGACCGGCTCCCAGTCCGACGACGTCGGCTTTGGCTCGATCGGTTCGATCATCGCTGGTGAGCTCGGCTGGCCGCATGCCTGGCTCGTCATGGGTGTCGTCCTGGACGAAGCCAACCACAAGGTGAAGGTCGCTCGTGAGATGGAAGGCGGCATGAACGAGATTTCGAACCTCGATCTGCCTGCCGTCCTCGAGGTCCAGGCTGGGCTGAACAAGCCTCGGTACGCCTCTCTCAAAGGCATCATGCAGGCGAAGAAGAAGGAGATCTCAGAGCCTGGCCCAGGCGATCTGGGACTTGCACCGGAGGGGCTGGGGGAGAGCGGGGCGAAGATCGAAGTGATTTCTGTGGCCTTCCCTGAAACCGGCAAAGGGGCCCAGATGATCGAGGGCGACGCCGAGACTGCGGCGAAGACCCTGGTAGAGAAACTACAGAAAGAAGCGAGGATTCTGTAATGTCGAAAAAGATCTGGATTGTTCTTCAGCAACGAGATGGCAAGATCCACAAGATGGCCTGGGAGGCCGTCCGGGCTGGTCAGATACTGGCCGCCGAAGTGGGTGGCACCGCAGAGGCCGTCCTCCTGGGCTCAGGGTTGGAGGAGGCAGCCAGTGAGGTTGGACAGTGTTCCCTGGCAGCCGTCCACGTCGCCGACGATGCGAACCTCGCTGAATACACCCCGGGGCGGTTCGTGAGGACCCTCGAGGCAGCCATCAACGCCGCTCAGCCCGCCTACGTCCTGTTTCCCCACACCTACCAGACCGTCGACTTTCTGGGCCGCCTCGCTCAATCCCTGGATGCCGCACTGGTGCCAGAGGTTGTCGCTTTCGAGACGGTAGATGGCTCGGTGGAGTGGCAGCGCCCGATTCTCGGCGGCAAGATGTTCGCCAAGGTCAGAGCCAAAGGCTCGGGACCTGTGCTGGTTTCCCTGCAATCCGGGGCCTACTCGGCCGACGAAGTGGAGAAGGGTAGCGCACCGATCGAGAGTTTGAATCTGGATTACGCCGACATGGCGGCCGATCGAGAAATCCTCGGAGTGGAGGAAGCCGCGGGCGGCGAAGTCGATCTGTCACAGGCCCCTGTGATTGTCTCCGTTGGTCGCGGTCTCGGCGACGAGGAGAAGATGCCGATCATGCAGGATCTAGCTGACGCCCTGGGAGCAGAGCTCGGAGCCAGTCGACCCGTTATCGATAGTGGCTGGCTACCGAGAGATCGCCAGATCGGCTCCAGTGGGCAGACGGTTACGCCCAAGCTCTATGTCGCCGCTGGCATTTCCGGTGCCATCCAACACCTGGTGGGGATGAAGGGGTCGCAGGTCATCGTGGCTATCAACAAGGATGCCAGCGCGCCCATCTTCAATGTTGCCGACTACGGCATCGTCGGCGACCTTCACGAAGTGGTGCCGGCGGTGACGGCTGCCCTCAAGGAGGCTTCAGGGGACTAGCTCGTTGTGCCAGCTGTTGCCAGAGTTGCCAGAGTACAACGCTGACCGCCACGGTTACATTGAGCGACTCGACCGGCTCCGCGATCGGTATGGTCAGCAGGGCGTCGGCCTGCTCGAGGATGGAATCGGGTAGCCCACCGCCTTCGGAGCCGACGAAGAGGAGCAAAGGGAGGCTGGAGCGGAACTCCTCTAGCGGGGTGCCACCCCTCGGAACCAGGGCCACAGAGGTTGGCTCCACGGGTAGCGCAAGGGTAGCGAGCTCGGCCGGCTCCACGCCCACGGCGACGGGCTGACGCAGCAGGCTTCCGGCGGACGCCCGAAGCGCCCTCGGATGGTTGGGATGAACGGAGTTGGGTGACAGCAGCAGGGCGCTCACTCCGAAGGCCTCGGCGGTTCTGGCCAGGGCACCGAGGTTGCCTGGGTCCTGGAGTTGGTGGCCATAGAGGTAGACGCCGGTCTCCGGCAGCGTCGGCAACGCCCCGAGGCCCGAGCGGGAAAGATGGACAACGGCGAGGATACCTTTCGGCGAGTCAGCGTCACAGAGATCCTCGAGGATCTGCTCGTCGACCGTGCTGACGGGGGTGGCGAGGTCTGGGAGGAGTTTTCGGGCCTCGGCAGAGGCGAGAAAGGTAGACGTCGCAAGGACAAGCTCGAGCTCTAATCCACTCGCGATCGCCTCTTGAACGAGGTGCGGACCTTCGAGGACCGCGCGGTCGCCTTTACAGCGCAAAAAGCGCCGAATATCCTTGACCTTCTGATTCTTCGAGCTGACAATCATGGAAAGAGATCTCAGGGCCTTCTGGCGTCGCTTCCAAGATGGAATCGAGGTAGCGGTCGCAAGCTCCGCAGCAGACAAGCTGCTGGGAGTGCGTGACGGCTTCGTTCGCTACTTCCATCAGGGACTCGGTCGTCGTCAGCTCCCCATAGCGGTGGTGCCTCAACAGATCGGCGAGCCGATGCTGGGTCTTCCGCTGAGTGACGAAGAGACCATCGAGCTCGCCAGAAGCCGAGCGGCCAATCTGAGAGAGACCTTCGGTGCTGCGTATCATTTCTACGTGGCTGCGGAAGGCGGCCTACATTCCATCGAGATCCAAAACCGGGTTCACTATTTTGTTCGCGCATGGTCGGTGGTGCTCGGGCTAGCCGGTGAGTCCTGGGGAGCCAGCGGCTCGGTGGAGATACCCCAACGTCTCATCGAAGGCCTGGACGATCAGCAGGTACCCTTCGCGATTCCCGGCACGAGGCGCAAAGGTGGGATGACAGCCTCGTTGACCGGTGGCCTCGAGACCCGCCGCGCCGCGGTGGGCACCGCAACCTTCAACGCCGTCTCCTCGGTGCTCTACGGAATTATCGAGAGTCATCCGCTGCGTCGCCAGTAGGAAGCTCCTCGTCTTCCAGATCGGCTGGCGTGTCCCAGCTCTTGCCGAATTTGAGAACGTCGTGTTTCAGTAGGTCGAACTCCTTCTGGCGGGGTCCGGGCTTCGCATCGCGAAACACCGTATCGCAGCGATAGCAGACGACCGCCTCTCGAAGACGATAGTACAGAGCAAGGTCTACGAGGGAAAGGACCACCAGAGACAGACCGTAGGTCCAGGGCACGAGGACTGCGCCG
>JAUWSP010000408.1 GCA_030610025.1 Acidobacteriota bacterium
GGAGGTGGTGGAGGCACCACCACGACCTCGGGTTGAACTGCAAGCTCAACCGTCTCTTCGATCTCTTCGACGTTCGATGCCGCTCGATCTGGAGTCTCCGGCTCGGAGAAGGTGTCGAATTCCTCGAGCACCTGAACGACTCTGTATCGGGTCTGGCGGGGCTCGGAGTCGCCGATGGCGGGATTCATCTCTACCAGGAGAATGTAGGCGACACCCTCGCGGTAGTAGAAATTGCTGATGCTGCCCTCGAACACTTCCCACTCGTCGTTTTGCTCGTTCTTGACCAGGTAGCACAAACGGGCCGGATCGCTAGGGCAATCCACGAGCTCGTGCCCGACCCAGAGCTCGAAGAGCCCAGGCTTCTGGGCGGTGGCTTCGGGGACTGAGCACAGGGCCGAGGCCGCTATGAGAATGTAGGCGCAACGCTTGGTAAAGGTGACGATCGGGTTCAAGACGCTTCCTCCTGCCTGTTTCGTCTTTTGCTTCCTGGTCTGGGCAAGGACTGCCCTTCGAATGGTACACGATCGATAGGTAGATCGGCAGCCCGGCCTTGGGTTGTACCGACTCGCCATGGCCGAGCCCGGATCGAGACCCAGTAGAGGACTGGGGAGACTCGGGGGTCAGACTTCGGAAGGCTCGGCTGGGGCGCCGAGGTCCAGGGCATCCAGTGAGCCTTCGGCGATCCAGTGCTCGAAAAGGCGGCGCACCCTGAAACGATCCACCGGTAGCTCTGACTCGCATTCCTCCGGCGAGAACCCGGATGCAGCCCGACGCCAGACCTCTCGGACGAGCTCGCCATCGCTCTCCCCGTCGAGCTGCGATGGCGGCTTTGCGCCCTTCTTGAAGCGGGCTCCGTCGGGTGCCATCGCAGCAGCCCTGTTGAACTCGTCGAAGCGACGAATTCCCTCGAATAGGAGGTCCGGTATCGGCACCACGACGTCATCACCGAAGTCCCCGGGCTCCGCGGCGGAGTCCTCTTCGAGGACGAAGCGCCCCGGCGCGGGATCTTCGAGGAGGCGATACACGGCGTCCCTTCCTTTCAACTTTCCGGCTCGCGCCCTGCGAAGCCGTCCATCCTTCAGAGCGAGCTCTGCCGCGATGCTGCCATCGCTTCCGTAGACCAGCAGAATGCCGCCGATCTGGGATTCGGCTAGATTCTGTAGGAGATTCGGCAGACCGAACAGCCCCAGATCTCCGGAGAGGGTCACGTCCGGCTCTTCCTGGTGGCTGGGTGTCTCAGGAGCACCAGCGAGCCCCTCCAAGGTCTCAGCGGCAGTCTCTGCGAACGGTTGACCTTCGTAGTCGGCGGTGATCTCGCTGAGCAGCTCTCGCACGGCGGCAACATCGGTCGAGCCAAGAGTCTCGATGAGGTGCTCCAGGCTACGAACCTTGCGATGGCTCTTGATCGTCAGCCCGAGAACCTTCTTGGGAAGCTCGGAACGCAGCGCCCTCGTGATCCGGTCCACGAGGTCTGATTCGTCCGAAAGGTCCTGGCCTGACAACCGCGCCATGCGCTCGAGAGTGTCTCCCATGGCGCCCTGGCGCTTGAGACCATGCGAGACGAGGGCTCGGCGGGCCTCGGGGTTCTCTTGGCGGACCAGAGAGCGGGTAATGGTATCGACGAGAGCGATCAGCTGGTCCGCATCATGCGGCAGGTCCTTTTCGCTCAACAACACGTCTTCCAACTCGCTGAGCCTGCCAGCCATTGCGGTGACGATCCTTGCGTGCTGGATCTGCCCCATGGCGACGAGCGCTTCGCGGACCAGGGGTAGCTCCCCATTGAGGTCGGAGAGCCGAACCAGCATGTCGATCTCGGGGTCGATGTCCTGTCCCGGTTTACGGGGTAGGGTCCGCAGAAGATGCACCAGGTTGCGTCGGTAGTACCAGGGGAACGAGGCTGCGCCGCTGACCTCTCGCTTGAGATCGGCCATCACCGCTTTTCGGGTGGCCTCGCCCTGTGCCGAGAGCAGCATCAGGAGGTAACGACGCCGATCGCGGCTTTCCTCCTCTTCGAGCTCGGCCAGTAGGGCGTCGGGCCCGAGTTCTGGAAAGAAGTGGAGGAATCTGCGCAACAGGTGATGTTGGTCCTGCACTTCGGCGAAGGCCCTGAGACGGGACTGCTCGATCATGCTTCGGCCCCGACGCTGGACGCCCTTGACATACGCTCCATCAACCACCTTTTCGGCCGCCATTCGCTCGGCCAGGTCGAGCAGGGTGACCGAGCGACCGAGGGATCCTTCGTTGAACTCATGGACCGCGGTGCTGACCAGTTCGTCGTATCGTTCCAGGCCCTCATTCTGGTTCTTGGCGAGGTTGATGAATTTGCGCATCGCCCTGACCGCACCGTGGGGTGAGGACTCGGACTTCTCGGGAGGTGGGGCCGCCCAGTCCGGAAGCTGCGCAGCCAGCATTTTCATCAGTCCATCGGGCGTCGCCGGCAGACCCCGCTTCTGCAGCTCCGTCAGAAACTGCTGCAGCTCCGCGGCGTTCTGAGCGCCGGCTGTGGCCTGGGTGAGGGCCTCGGCAGCGGCGCGATTCACGCCTGGTGTTGCCTGAGCTGTGACAGGTATGGCGCCGGTTGGAGACTTCACCTCGAGGCGCCGAAGAAGATGATTGAGTCGACGAAGCTCGGTTCCCACCGCGGCGGAATGGGCCACATCTTCGCCAACTTCCTCCAAGCCTACCGGTCGGATCTTGGATCGGGTCGGCTGATCCTCTCTGCCCGACCGATCGGCACTTCGGTAGATCACCTCGACGCCGGACCCGCCGACGGCTACGCCGAGATGAATCCGGTCGAGGTCAGCTGCGAGGCTCTGCTGGTCCTCGATTGGGCAGACGGAGATCAAGGCCGGCCTGAGCCTGGCGAGGAACTCTTCGACCGCAGGCTTGGGGATCAGGCCCAGATCCCCCAGGAGATGGAGCTTCTTGGCGCCGTGGTACAGGAAATCGGCGATCGGGAGAGGTTTAGTCTGGCCAGAGGCCCAAGCAGCCATACTTCCAGCGGCCTGCTCTGGAGGGCTTTCGAGTAACACCTCGGCCGAGGAGACGAAGAACAGAGGCGGAATTTCATCCGACAGATATTGCTGCAGCTGTTCCAGGGCCTCTTGCAGCTGAGGATCGCCAGGTGTCGTCAGATCCACGAGTCAAAACTCCAGCCGTAGTTTAGCGGAGATGACCCTGGATGCCCGTGGTGGAATTCACAGATTCGCCAAGGCGCACCTACCGCCAGGAGCAGCGGAGGTCCTGGGAACTGGAAAAACCCCACATCCTCATGGATGCCGGTCTGTCAAACGGCTGAACCGGACTTAACCCGCATTATTCAGGAGCCCCACGGCATCTAGCGGAGATCGCCCGCCATCTCAGGCCGTCCTCGCTCATCGCTCCTCAACAACCTGCAAGGTTGCCTCCGGGGCTCCTCCCTGCGGGTGACCAGATCTGACAGACGCTTTCCACAATCTGCTCGCGGCGTCATGAATAATGCGGGCTAAGGCTCTCTGGTATCTTGCCACGAAGCTACTGAGAGGATTTACCGTTCTACATTCGGCGCACTCAGGGCATGAAGCGTGCAACCACCAGGGTCAAGTCGTCAGACTGACTCACGTCTCCCTTGAATCTCGAGATCTCGTTCAGGATCGAGTCCCGGATCTGTCGCGCCGAGCTTCGGCGCCCGGTACGCTCGACCTCCCGCACCAGCCGTGCCTCACCGAAGCTCTCCTCGTGCAGATCACTGA
>JAUWSP010000356.1 GCA_030610025.1 Acidobacteriota bacterium
AGGGTCAGGCTGTGCTGCTGCCTGGCTCTCTCGAAGAGCATGACGCCGCCGCTCAGGGTGTGGATGGTAAAGGCCGGAAGCGTGTCACCAACCGGCGTGAGAGGTGCGTCGGGGTCCGTCTCCGCATCGGCGCTACCGTTGTGACGCAGGCGATACTCCACCCAATACTTGCCGGTGGGCCTGTCGTAACGGGTGTGGAAGTTGAATTTGTCGGTATAGGTGTTGCCGGTGGGAGGCTGTTCGCTATCGAGCCTGTCGGCAGTCAGATGGGTGTAGTTGGCCCCGACCGAGAGACCATTATTGGCGCGGTAGCCGATCATGGCCTCGACCCCCTCGTACCGCAGCTTGGAGGCGTTTTGCTGCTGAACCACGAATCTGGCACCCGAGTCCTCGATCTCCTTTTGCACATCTTCCGGAAGCTCGGAGATCTCCTCATCGCTCAGGAACTCCTGCACGATGCCGTTCGTGATCTCGTTGCGGAAGATCATGACCTCGAAGATCGCGTTCATGCGCCGATACTTGAGTCCGAGATCGACGTTCTCACTCTCCTCCGATTGGAGATCGGGATTGAGAATCTGGTAGCCGCTACCCTCCGGCGTCAAACCGTTGAACAGCCGCTCGACGATATTCGGGGCGCGGAAGGCGGTTCCGTAGGTGCCGACGAGATTGAGATGGCTCGTCGCCTGGTAGACGCCGCTGACCGCTCCCACAACGTCGTCATCCGAGAAGTCCATACCCGTCGTATCCAAGCCCGGGGTCTCCTTGGCCTTGGTCTCGGTGTTGGCATAGCGGATGCCGACCGTGCCCGAGAATCGGCTGCCGATCAGGAACTGGTCCTGAGCAAAGAGGCCCCAGGCGATGTTCTCGGCGTTGGGGGTGTTGGCAATGTCATCTTCGTCTTCGAAGAAGGGAGGGGTGAAACGCTCCGGCGGCTTGGTGGGATCCGTCTGCATTGCCAGGGCACCGGAGATAAGCGAGTAGTCGGTGTTGAAGGAGTCGTCGTCATAGTACTCGCCACCATAGGAGAGCAGATGATTCTGGCCCAGGATCTTCGTCGCCTCGGTGCGCAGGCCCAGGGTCGACAAATCCGTGAAGTTCTCGGTGTTCACGCCGACATGGAAGAACATACCGGGTGGCAACGGCTGCCCAAAGACGACGTCATCGTAAGCGTCGATATTGTTGACGAGCTCTCGCTGATTCTCCTGGTAGAGCAGGTTCACCCGCACCGTATTGGCCAGGACCGACTGCATCGCACTGGAGTTGTACTCCATCGTGTATCGATCGAAGTCCTGGAACGGGTAGGTAATCTGCACCTTGTCCAGCTCACCCAGGAGAATCGGGTCCACCCAACCGAAGCCGGTGAAACCAGCCCGGTAGCGATTGAACCGGAAGGAGAGAAGCTGACTATCGGTGAAGTCGTAGGACAGGAAGCCGTAGATGCTGTCGTCCTGCAGCCCGGTATCGTTCACCGGGGTGTCATCCGGCAGGCTGATATCACCAAAGCTCCCCCCGGCAGACAGATAGTCCTCCGAGTCGCGGTAGGTGGCACCCAGGTTGAAGGCCCACTTCTGCTGCCGGCCCTGGACGTAGCCCTGGGCTTTCATGCCTTCACTGGCATCGGTGTAGCCGAGCCCGAAGGAGCCTCCCATCCAGCTGCCGTCTCCGTAGGCCGGTGACTTGGTCACCAGATTCAAGACGCCACCAATGGCGTCGGTACCGTAGAGGACCGAAGCGGGACCCCTCAGGACTTCGACGCTGGCGACGCTGTCCATGTCGATAAGCCCCGAGACCTCGCCGAAATCAGACTGCCTTCGGGCATTGTTCAATCGCAGGCCGTTCTCCATGAACAGGACCCTGAGGCCCCTCTGGCCGCGGATGATGGGTCTGGCCTGGTTGGGCCCCACGCCATTGACATCGACGCCGGGCTGGGACCGGAACAGATCGACGGCGTTCTCAGGCAGCTTCCGCCGAATCTCCTCCTCGGGAATCACTGAGACCGGTGTCGCAATGCTGAATACGTCGACTTCCGTTCCCGTGGCCGTGACTGTCGTGGCCTCGAAAAAAGAGCTCGCTGGATCGGCGGAATCTTCATCGCTCTCTTCCGCCTGATCTTCCTCGGCCTCGGTTTCAGTTTCTGGTTCGGTGGCCGCGCTCTCATCTTGCTGCGGCAACGGTGCTGCCCAACTGGCAACCGGCACGAATACCAGCGCCAGCAGACAGATCAATATCGTTGTTGGTGTCGTTCTGAGCATGGTTCAAAAATTCCTTCCAAGAAGGGTTGCTGGTCGTTTCATTGAAAGCTCGGACTCGGATCCAGGATCCGTACGAGCAGGTTTCCTCGGACGGGCACACAGGCGCCCATTCGAGGATCGGTCAGTGTTCTACACCGATGTCAGCTATTAGCTGGAGGGGGTCTCGAAGAAAGAGAGGGGAGCCACCCTCCTCTGGAGGGGTGCTCGAAGCTGGCTGTCAAAGGAGCCAGAAAACGCAGCGGACGTGAGCTCGTGGCGGTGAACCTGGCCGCGAGCCAGCAAGTCAAGACAATCGCGGACAACAGCACCAGCGGTGCCATCGCCGGCAGAACCAGTGCCAGGCCGGCGCTCGTACTCCAATCTCCTCCGGCAGTGGCTTCCTCCGACAGTGGGCCGAGAAAGCTGACGTGCAGGAGTAGAACGAGCAACCAGAAAGCCAGCGCCCTTCGCCCGCAAACCAGGGGTACACCGGAAGCGTGCATCCGCCGCAGGCCGATCAAGAGAGCGACCGTTATGAGCCACCGGAAAGCCACAGCCGGCTGGAACAGGCTCAGGTCGGCCAATCGCTGCCCCAGAAGGACAAGGTGATAGGCCACCAGGATAGACGCTGCGATCACCGAAGGGGCCGCCGGGAGTAGTCGGCGCAAGAGCGGAGTCGCCGACTGCGAGGCAGAGCCAGGAGCCGCAACTCGGCCCGACTGGCAGCCACACAGGCCCAGACCCGACAGACGTGCTCTCAGAGCGATCAAGGACATTCGTTCAGCGGCTCCTACCCAACGCTTCCAGGCAAACTCTATGAAAACTCCGGCTCGGGAGGAACCTCATTAGGGGTAGTTGTGTCCGAAACATCGGGGTAGCTCGAAGCTATCCGAAAAGGTAGCACTCTTACCTAGCCAAAAACAGGAGATATGGAAACATAACACTAAAGCTATCGGAGGCCCCAGCACTTGTGCATTTGTACGGAAAGACCCCAGTGCGGGTTCTCTTTGACCAGTCGTACGCACCACTCGAGGGTCTGGGGATCGACTCGATCGCCTTCGAAGGCAGGAGAGATCCAGTAGTGATCGGCCTCGACCACGGTCTGGGGCAGGGCTTGACCAACCCCAAGAACGTACTTCACCTCGTCGGCGACCTTTTGTCGGATCTCGTGCTCGGCTACCTTCGGGCTGACCGTGACCCAATCCAGACCCTCCGGGAGCTCGACGGATCCGTTGGTCTCGATGGCCAACCGGTAGCCGGCCTCATGGAGCGCCTCGATCAGCTCGACATCGACCTGAAGAGCCGGCTCGCCTCCTGTCAGCACTACCCACCTGCACTCGCTGGTGAGATCCCCGAACGCGGCGAGGATCTCTTCGACGGTCTGATCGGATCCGGACTCGAACTCGGTGTCGCAGTCGAAGCCATGGGTTTCGACCTTGCAGATCAGGTTGCACTTCGAAAAACGCAGGAAAAGGCTCGGTTGCCCTACCCGCGCACCTTCCCCCTGCAGGCTGAAGAAGATCTCGTTGATCCGATAGGACTTCATGGAAGGCTGACAATCCCCTGGAACGGCCGAGGCCGACACGGGCCGCGGACTCTAGCGGAGTATCAAGACGATGATCAGACCGATGGCAACCGCCAGGTAGTGGAGTCCGAGAGATGCGAGCAGGCTCCCCGAGCGCTCTCTCGCCATACCCAGCGCGACCCCGCTCAAGAGGGCGCCGAAGGGCAGAATCCAGGCCGACAATTCAGGCCTCCACAGATCCGTGATGACCAGAGGCCGGAGAATCAGGGTCCAAATGACGAACAGTAGGGTCGAGATGGCCACAGGCCACGACACAAACCAGCGCCCCTGGGAATGTTGGATGCTGAA
>JAUWSP010000495.1 GCA_030610025.1 Acidobacteriota bacterium
ACCGGCCTCCGGTCAAGTTGATTCATTCTAGATCGGGGCGTCTGGTTCACTCGGCATTCAGGAAGACGTTCCAGATCACTCTGGTTCGTCCATCACCAAGACCAGCCCGACCCCGATAGCGGAACTCGTTGCCGTATCGATCGACCCGATCACTCTGCCTGTAGGAGAGGTCGACCCACTCGACCTCGGACTCTGCCAGATAGCTCAACTCCGCCGACTCGGACACGCCGTTATGATTCCGATCGACCCATAGCTGCAGGCGGTTGAAGATCTCGTCCACCGCATCGATACGACCATCTTCGTTCCCGCCGGCCAGGGTGTCGTCGTACAGGGCCAAAGCCTCGAAGCCGTTGGGATTGGCGCTCTGGTGCTGGGGCGTGACATCGCCGAACAGCTCGGTTCCGTCGTCGATCATGCCATTGCCATCACGGTCCAGTGCCAAGAAAGCCTCATCGGAGGAGGCTCGAGTCCAGGGAACCTGACGGGCGTTGCCCCTGGCACCCAGATCGAACTCGACACCGCCTGCCCGATCGGTCAAACGGTACTTGGCATCGTCCAGGCTGATGATCAGCGGATCGTTCTGCGCACACCACCACCCTGGGTGGTTGCCATCGCAGTCACAGTACACCGTCATCGTATTGACACTGCCGGTAAAGCAGGTCGGGGCGACACACGGTGGCAGGGTATAGCGACCGGCGCGATTCAAGATGCTGCTGGACAGCGACGGAGGATTGTAGGCCCTGATGTCTCCGCCTGCGATCGGCAAGCACTTGATGCCCTCGATGCATTTAGGGTCCTTCATGCAGACGCCGAAGCCCATCAGGCTCTGCTGGAAGAAATCTGTCAGATAGTCGCAAGCGTCATGACACTCGATTCTCCAGATCTTCGTGAGGTTGGGCGAGGGGCATCGTCGAGACATCACCGAGCTGGTGCTGGTTACTGCCAGAGAGCCCTTGCACAGGGCCTGAACGGTAGCCGAAGAGCCCCACCACAGAGCCCCAAGAGCGAGGCTCGAAAGCAGCCACAGTCGCGGTCTCATCATCGTTGCACCCCCTTGGGAGCCCATGAAGCCTCAGCGCTATCTTCAGCCGCCAGCCCTCGATCGGCCCGGCCCTCGCCGGCCAAAACCTGCTCCTCTAGACCTGCTATGGCTGCGTCGAGAACTTCACCGTCGCCCCTCCCCACTTCGACCGTGAGCGAAGCTTCGAGACTCTCGAGCAGCTCCGCCCCTTCCATCTTGGCGGCCGACAGCTGAGCCGCGACTTCCCGACGAAGTCCGTCCGAAAGAGCGGGATCCTGACTCTCCTCTCGAAGCTCCCGCGCCCTCGCCGCCAGGCTCTGCTTGGCAGAGCCTCCCCGCTGACCGGCTGCTCGAGCTCTCCGCAGGAAACCGATGGTGTTCTTCATCTCCTCGAGACGAGCCGACCGGCCCGCCAGGATGGCTCTCGAGACTTCCGGATCGCCCGCGTAGCTCCCATCCTCGAACACCACTGCCGCCACACGCAGAGAGAGAGCCGCCGTCTGCGCTCGCTGCTCAGGCAGCTCGAGGCTCCACTGCGAGGAGGCCACCTCACCAGGAAGAATGGGTCTTTCGATTCTGTTGCCAACGCTTGCCGGCTCTATCTCTCCTCGGCTCGCAACCGTCAAGGCGAAGTCCTGGTCCAGGACGGAGCGCTTGCTCTTTGCGAAGCCATCGTCGTAGGCCAGGCTCAGCCGCCAGGCGGTAATCGCTTTGTCGCTGGTGTTCCAAAGATCGAATGACAAGAGCGGTTCCTCGGAGCTCATCGACTTGTTCAGGATTGTCAGGGGCACGGTTCCGGCGCTAGCGCCTGCGGGTAGGACTGTCAGGAACAACAGCAAGGCGCCTGCGGCGAGGTACTTCTTTCGCTTCATATCTGGTCTCCTCATGGGAATGACGAACGTGATCGGCTGCTTCCTGGAGTCCGGACTCCACCGCCCATCGACGAGCGGTGAAGATTCGTCTCGCCAGGGCGCGGTTCGTTACAGCGGGAGGCGAGAGGACCGGGAATTCGAGCTAGGATAGAAGGATGCGAGCATCAAGGCTGCTGCTGTACTGCTTCGTCCCCCTGTTGTCATTTCCCACGCTTGCGGCGCCCGCTGAGACTGCGGCCAGCCTCCAGAGCTCGTTCTCGGCCGAGGCCGGTCTGCTCGACGAAGAGATCGCTGCCTACGGTCGCGCCCGAGGCCGCGAAAGGCGAGCCGTCGCCGACCTACAGCGACTCAACGCCGAGCTCGACGAGCTGATCGAAGATCCCAACGCCTCGTTGTCGCATTTCACTCGCCTGGAGGAAGAGGTTGGAGTGGCGATCGAAGAGGCTTGTACACGCGCCAAGCAAAGCGCCGCGGCCCGTCAACGGATGTACGACCGCATGCGTCGGCTGTCGGGGCTCGTACAGGAATACGAGATGACCGAGGAGCGCCGACAGGCTCGAAGCGGGGGCATCGCAGGAACATGGCGGATCGAAGCCCAGCCGATCGACCTCTACGGCGTCTTCGAGCTGGAAGCCGAGAATCTCGTGGTCACCGGAACCTACCGAATGAGCAATGGCAACCAGGGCGCCATGCGAGGCACTCTGGTGGGCGACAGGCTGGAGCTCGACATGATCGACTCGCGAAAGGGCGCCGTGGCCACCGTCAAAGGAGTTCTCGACACCGTCAAAGGCGAGATTCGAGGCAGGTGGTTCGCCTTCGACCTATCGGCCGGAAGGCCTTCTTCGGGTGACTGGACCGCCAACAAGACGAACCCTTGAATCGCAGGCCAAGTCTCGAACCACCCTGACAGGCGGGCTCATCGATGGCACAAAACAGCGCAAGCCTGAACACCGGCCCGCCGTTGAGGATTCGCACGATCACAGCGGGAAGAGAGCTCCCCTCCCTTCAGGAGTCTGGGGTACTGGAGGAAGACCTGGCCTTCCTCTCGGCCGCGCGAGACGATTTCCGCGATCTCGGTCTCGAAGTCCAGACGGTCCGAATCGCTACCCAACCCCTGGTCCGCGCAGCCGAGAGTCGTTCCCTGTCCATGGCCCTTCCGGCGCTGGAACGCTTGGACTCTCTGGTCTCGGAGGCGGGCGCCCTGCTTTCCATCGGTCCTGTCGCGCACGAAAGGGCAAGCGCCAGCACCATCGCGGACTGGGCCGCGGCGCTCATGCGGGC
>JAUWSP010000122.1 GCA_030610025.1 Acidobacteriota bacterium
AAGGCTATGTCAGCGACAAAGCTCAACCAGTCGACCCAGCCAATGACGAAACCGGGGAACGGCCCGTAGGCATGACGCACCAGGGCGTAGATTCCCCCGGATCGCGGCGTCATACTCACCAGTTCGCCCGCCACTGCCGTGCTCAATAGTATGAACAGGCCGCCCAACAACCAGAGGGACACAAACATCAACGGATCGGGAACAACCGCAGCAACTTCCCCGGGCGTTCGTAAGATTCCCAGGCCAATGATGCCGCCGATGGTGACAGCCAATGTGAAACCGCTGCCTAGCCTTCGCCTCGGTCGGTGCTGTCTGTCACGGGTGCTCACCTAGAACCTCTGATGCGATCCCCCCCGATCGGCCCGGGGAGTAGCCCGACTACTTTAGACGACTTCGACCATTTTCTCGCCGGTGGCGTTGCGAATGAACTCGAGGCTGGGCCAATCCAAGCGGATTTGCCAGACAAGATGGGGCACGAAGTGCATCGTAGCTCAGAGTCTTGCCCGCGGCGCGTTCGTCGCGGTCGGAGAGCACCCAATACGAGTTGCGTACCTGTGAGCTATTGAATGGAATGCGCTTGGAATGGTAGCCCAGGCGGGATTGGAACCGAGAGCGGTTCAGGAGTGCTGACGTTCGACCACCTTGCTGCCCCGGCACCGTCCCACGGAACTCGACTCCAACGTGACGATGTCAAGCTATGGGAGATATCTAGCCCACAATGTCGGATGGCTCGGGTCCCATCACCAGAGAGAAACGGAAGGGGAAGCGTTTTCGCAACTCGGATGTTTCCTGGGTGAGGGTCAGTTCCTCGACCCTGTCCAGGTGCCAGGCCTGGTCTGCCGACAGCTTGCCGTCGTAAAGCGCGACGCGTCCCGCACCGAGAAGAGGTAGTAGGAGACGAGCGAGGAGGCGCGCCATGAAGGACTGGCGCAGATCGATCACCAGGGCTGCCCGTCGGCAGACCCGCCGCATCTCGGCCAGGATTCTCGAGTTCTCCGGTCTGTCGAAGTGGTGAAAGAAGAGGTTTGACAGCGACCAGTCGACAGCTCCAGTACGGAACGGCAAATGCTCTGCGGAGGCCACGACCCGCAGCTGCTCGTGGCCGCGACGGCGACCGATGACCAGATGACAGAGCTTGAAGTCGAGGCCGATGGCTCGCAGTGCGATCCCGTGGCGGCGGGCATCCCTGACCAAGGCGGCCGAGACCTGACCGCCGCCGGTGCCGATTTCCAGCAGCGTCTGCTTTCGACCCTCATCGACGAGGTGCTCTCTCAACGTGCGGCGAGGCGCCATCAGGCCCAGCGTCCAGTGGTTGATCCGTTCGAGGTCGGTGAGTGCCCGCTCGGTCTCATCCAGGCCGAGCCCCGGGGAGTCCATGAGCTCGGGAGTGCGCCGTTGATGCTTGCGGAACTTCATGACGAGCCTGAGGATGCCGATTGTGCCAGATCCGATTGAGGAACTGGGTCAGACAGCATACGATCGGCCCGTCTGGCCATGAACAAGGAATCCACCTTTCGCGTCGAGCTTCTCCGTGGTGCCGTGCCTGCGGCGGTCGCCCTGGCTTTGCTGCTGGCCGCACCTTTGTGGCAGCGATGGCTACCGGCGCCGGAGCCCGCGGCGAGATGGCCTTACCTGGTCCTATGCCTGGTTGCCGCCGCGGCCAGCCTGTATGGGTCGAGGCGACGCTGGACCCTCGACCTGGGCACTGTGAGCCTGCCGGTGGCAGTGGGTTTCTTCGGTACTGCCATGGCCGCGTGGCTGGTGCTGGTGGCCTACGCCTCGAGGGAAGTGCTGCTGCGCCTGTTGCCTTCGAGGCCAGCCAGGCCGGTTCGGTCAGAGCCCAGAGTGGACTTGGTTGCGCGAGGCGCGCACCTGGCTCTGGCGACCCTGGCCGCAGGTTGGGTCTGGCAAGGCGGGAATGCGAACCAGAGCCTTGGTTGGCAGTTGTTGGCGGTGGTCACCTATCTCGTGGTGCTCCTGGGCCTTCACCTGCTGGACCGACAGTGGGCTCGGCTCTGGGAGACCCTGGAGTGGAGAGAGATTGCCGGCTCGTTGGCTCTCGATTCGATCGGTTGGCTGGTAGGAATGGCGTTCATACCGGTTGTGGCGAGCCTGGGCTGGCCGGTGGCTCTCGTACCGCTCGCCGCACTGGGACTGCTGGCTGCGGAGACGGCCAGGAACCTTCATCTGCGCCGTCGCGCGGTCCATCAGGTGGCGGAGCTCTGGGAGGTGACGCGAGCCGGACACCGGATCATCTTCCGCAGCCCCGATCTGGCCGGCATGGTCGGGCAGGTTCTGGAGGAATGCCGCAGCGTGGTTCCTTTCTCCTGGTTCCAGTTCGAGCTGCTGCAGGGGGACGGGGGACCCAGGAGCTGGTTCGCGGGTCCGGACGGCCGGATTGAAGAGGGCATTCCGGAGCCGGCCGACAGCCCGCCTGCCCTGCCCGGCGTCCACCGCAGGTCGTCGTGGAAGATTCTCGGCCGCGAGCTGAAAGGGGACGGCGAGTCGATCGCCCGGGCGCGGTTCTGGTGCGACCCGCGGGTCCTGGAACCCACTTCGGTGGAGCTGTTGGACTCGCTGCTGCCGCAGGTCGCCTCCTCGGTCCATCGAGCGCTGCTCGATCGTCGGGCCAAGCATGACGCGTTGACAGGGTTGGCCGATCGAGGGGTCCTGGAGACACACCTCGAAGCGGTGTTCTCGGCGATCCGTGACGAGGGCGGCACGATGGCGGTCATCATGTGCGACCTGGATCGCTTCAAGAAGGTCAACGATTCCTACGGTCACGACGTCGGCGACCGAGCACTCCTGCGGATCGCGGAAGTGCTCGAGAAGCACCGCCGCGAGACCGATCTCTGTTGCCGGTATGGTGGCGAGGAGTTCGCGGTGGTTTTGGATCAGACCAACGGTGAGACGGCGCAACGGGTGGCCGAGCGACTTCGCCTGGAGGTGCAGCGCACGGTCTTCACGGCGAAGGATCAGAGGATTCACCTCCGCCTCAGCGCCGGCGTAGCGGCCTATCCGGAACTCTTCGTCAAAGATGGCAAGGAGCTCCTCGTGCTGGCCGACGAAGCCCTCAGGATGGCAAAGAGACAGGGGCGCAATCGAAGCCTGCTACACCTCGGTCGCGGGAAGTACCGCAAGTCCGACGGGACAGTGGTGGAGGCGGAAGAGTCTACGGCGGAGCCGGAAGCCCCCACCCTTTTCGCCTGAGTCCAACCTCGAACGGGAGGCTCAGGGTCGCCAGAAGGCGCGGCTGAACAGGGCGACGATCGAGTAGATCTCCAGCCTTCCCATCCACATCAGCAGGATCATCAGGGCCTTGTCCCAGCCGCTCCAGAAGGCGAAGTTCTGAGTCGGTCCGACCTGTGCAAGCCCAGGGCCGATATTGCCCAGCGTCGCGGCGGAAGCCGTGGCACTGGTCACCAGGTCGGGCCCCGAGATACTGAGGAGCAGGGTGCCGGCGCCCCAGATGCTCAAGTAGAGAATGAAGAAGCCGGCAACGCTGCGGACGACGGCGTTGGGCACCGACTTTCCGCCCACGAAGACCGCCATCATCGTGTTGGGGCTGAAGATCAGACGAGCTTCCCTGAAGGCCGAGCGCAAGCCGATGAGCATCCGCATCACCTTCATCGAGCCACCGGTGGAACCGGCGCAGCCACCCACGAACATGAGGCCGACGAGCAGCATGCGCGAGGCAACGGGCCAGACATCGAAGTCGGTGGTGACGAAGCCCGTCGTCGTGGTGATGGAGACCGTCTGGAAGACGGCATCCAGAGCTGCGCGCGGGCCATTCTCATAGGCACCCCTGCGTAGCAGGTCGAGGGTGATCACCGCGCTGACGCCCAGCATTACGTTCAGGTAGAGACGGAATTCCGAATCTCGATAGAGGTTCCAGCCACGGCGTCTCTTGAGGCCGTAGAACAGGGAGAAGTTCGTTCCCGCCAGGACCATGAAGACGATGATGACGATCTGGATCAGAGGCGAATCGAAGGCGGCGACCGAAGCATTGCGGGGTGAGAAACCGCCGGTGGACATCGTCGAGAAGGTATGGGTCAGGGCGTCATACAGATTCATGCCGCAGGCCATCAGGAGGACGGTTTCGATTCCTGACAGCATGAGGTAGATCTTCCACAAAACGCCCGCTGTGTGGGTGATCCGAGAGCCGAGTGCTTCGGAGGTCGGGCCGGGAACCTCGAGCTTGTAGAGGAAGCGAGCGCCGGGACCCAGCTCGGGCAGCAGGGCCACGAACAGGACGATGATCCCCATGCCCCCCAGCCACTGGGTGAAGCTGCGCCAGAATAGGATTCCCAGGGCGTGCCCCTCGATGGCCGTCATCACCGAGGCGCCGGTGGTGGTGAACCCGGAGGCCGATTCGAACAGCGCGTCCATGGGGTGGGAAAAGGTGCCGGCCAGCAGGTAGGGGATGGCTCCGAAGAAAGAAGCCAGCACCCAGCCGCCCACCACGACCAGGATCCCCTCCCGACGGTAGCTCTCGCCCTTCTCGCCGCCGATGCCCACCATGATGCCGCCGACGATGGCGGTAATCAGGCTGGAGAGCAGAAAGGCGATGACCACCTTCCACTCGCCGTAGAACGCGGAGCAGAGCGCCGGGGCCAGATTCGTGGCGGCCAGCAGCAGTACGAGCCTGCCGAGGAAACGAAGAGGGACGCGGAAGTTCACCTGGAAGGTCTCACGATCGTTCGCGGCCCGGGAACAGTAAGCGAACCGTATCCAGCTCGGATTCGTGGACGAAGAGGATCACCAGATCTCCGGTTTCGAGGCGGTCATTGCCATGCGGAACGAAGACCTCGTCACCCCGCATGACCGCTCCCACGATCAGGCCGTGTGGGGGACTGATCTCGGCCAGGGTGACGCCGGAAGCCGGGCTGGCCGGGGCCAGTTTGCGCTCCAGAACCTGGGCGGCACCCTTGTGCAAAGAGACAATGTTGGAGCTGTAACCGCTCTCGATGTACTCCTCGATTCGATCCTTGGCTAGCGTCCGAGGGCTGAAGACCTCCTGCATCCCGAGTCGTTTCCAAAGCTGCGTCGTCTCCGAGCGGTGCACCATGGCCAACACCTGGCCGACACCGAGCTCCTGTGCCAGGAGGCAGGCCATCAGGTTGCTCTCGTCGTTGGCAGTAAGGCCGACAAACGTCTTGGCCTGGCCGATCCGTTCGGCCTTGAGCAGTGCCAGATCGGTGGCGTCGCCATGGATGATCTCGAACTCCGGGAACTCCGCCGCCAGCTTCTGGGCCCTCTTCTTGTCGATCTCGATGATCTTGACCTGGATGTGCAGGGGAGCCAGGGCCCTGGCAACCGCACTGCCGGTCTCGCCACCGCCGGCTATGACGACTTTGCCGATGACTTTGCGATGGTTACTGACGGTCAACTCGGCCTGTTCGATGACTTCCGAGGTGCCGAGAATGAGGGCATCATCGCCCTCCTGCGCCTGATCGTCACCGCCGGGAATGATGAGCTCGTCACCGCGATAGAAGGCGGCGACCAGGGAGTTTCTGGGCAGCGAGACATCCCGCAGGGGTTGCTTGACGAGCGGCGAGTCGGCATCGAGATGGATCTTGCGGAGCTGGACCTTGCCTGCCGCCAGATACTCGACCGCTACGGTGCTGTGACCGTGGATCTCGTTGAGGACTCGGGTGGTGGTGAGGAGCTGGGTGGAGAGCAGGAGATCGACACCGAAGGTCCGTTCCAACAGCCGGCGATAGGCGATGACTTCTTCGGTGACGGCGAGCCGGACGATGGTCCGAAGTGCGCCGAGCTCCTTGGCGAGATTCGCCGCCGCCAGATTGGCCTCATCGGAGGACGAGACCGCCATGAAGAGCTCGCAGCCTTCGACTCCGGCGGCCGCCAGCACCGGTGGGTGAGCCCCGTTTCCGCCGACCACCCGGACGTCCAGCTCCTCGTCGATGCGCTCCTGCTTTGCCGGGTCGAGCTCGATGACGGTGACATCCTCGCCCTGCTGGGAGAGCGACTGGGCCAGGTGATAACCGACCTCGCCAGCCCCCATGACCACGTAGTGCTTTCGATTCATGGTGTTGAGAGACCCCGGGCTCGTAGGTTCGTTGGTCAGCTGGATTGTACTAGAGGCGAGGTCGTTCGGGCCCCTGTGCTAACGTCTGTCTGCCGAAATCGGGCGCCATCGCCAGAGCTTCGCGAGAGGAGAAAGTCATGCTGAGACCCATCGTTTCTTGTGCGGTGATCTGCCTGATGGCGGCCGTTGCCGTCTCTGCCCAGAAGGTAGACATCCGGCAACAAGAGGGAGCGGACTTCTCTAGGTATAGCACCTATGCCTGGGCTCCCCATCTGGACGTGGAGGCCAACCACCCACTAGCGGACGGCTCTCCCCTCGATCTGAAGATCAAGAAGACGGCGGACGCCGAGCTGGCCCGCAAGGGCTATCAGAGAGTGGGGCGAGATGAGGAGCCCGATCTGCTCCTCAACTACGTCGGTTTCAGCAGTGACGTGACCAGCATCGAAGGGTTCAGAAAGGACCTGGCTCCAGGAGTCGCCTGGATCGGCGACCCGCAGGCCCACTCCATGCGCTCCTATCGGGAGGGCACACTGGTCTTCGAGGTCGTGGACACCGAAACCGAAGAGATGGCGTGGAGTGGTTGGGCGGAATGCTCGGCCCGCACCTTCGAGAAGCTCAGGGCCAAAGCCGAGAAGACCACGCGCCGGGTGTTCACCTACTTTCCCGACAAGTGAGGCTCGGAGAACTCGGGGATCGAGATGTTGGGCGAACGTTTCTGGCACAGATATTCGCAGGAGGACCGCAACGTTTCGTTGCTCGTCTCCCTGATTGGCTTGTTCGTGCTCTACCCGGTGATGGTGGAGCTCGGCGCTGTCCGCTTCTACAGGCTGATCCTCGTCGTCGAGTTGATCCTGGCTTCGATCAGCCTCGGGACGACGAGACGACACAGGAACCTGGCCCTGGGCCTGGGCGGTCCAGCGATCCTGTTCCAGATGATGGTCTTCTCGGCTCCTTCCCACCTCTATCTGTTCATTGCGGCGATAGCCACACTGTTCTTCTTTGGCTTCGTGATCACCGTCGTCTACCGATCGATGCTGGCACCGGGCAAGGTAACCGTCGACAAGCTGGCAGCTGCCGTCAATGTCTACCTGCTTCTGGGTCTGGCGTGGGCGATCCTGTACGGTCTGATCGCGTCGTTCGATTACGGGGCCTTCGCCGCCACGACGACGGAAATCCAGACTCTCGAACAGTACGTCGAGCTCGGGGCCGAGTTCATCTTCGTCTACTTCAGCTTCGTGACGCTGACGACTCTTGGGTACGGCGACATGCTGCCGATGACACCCTTGGCTCAAACCGCGGCCTGGATGTAAGCGGTGGTGGGACAGCTCTTCATGGCAGTGACCATCGCCCGGCTGGTGGGTCTGATGGGTAGGGACCAGGAGCTCCCCACTCGCCAGCGCAAGGCGGACCCAGACTAGTGTCCCCTTGGGGAAATTCGCTACCACCGCGGGGGCGCCCCCCCGGCGGGGGCCCCGGTCGTACCGCCCGGGCCCCCCGGTTGGGGTTGGAGGG
>JAUWSP010000375.1 GCA_030610025.1 Acidobacteriota bacterium
ATGAAGTCGCCTCCGTCTTCAGGGCGTTCCTCTGGATCTGCAAGGCAGGTGCCACGAGTTGGATATCGAGAATCCAGAATGCAAGGCATGTCGAGTTCGCCTGAAAGTCCGATTGTGGGACTCGCAAGCTCGAAAGCGCACACGGGAGGGGCCTCTTCCTCCTTCATTCCGGTTGAAGGCCTCGCCACCTGGGTGTAGGCTGAAAGCAACCTCGAGAGGAGGTCTCGACATGCGCGCAACACGGGTCCTGTGGTTGCTGCTCGCGGCGTTGCTCACCGGCTCGGGAGCCTGGGGCGGATGGGCCATCGACAGAGAAAGCTACGGGGAGGCAACGCTCCTCGAGGATGGGTTCGAGTCGGGCGATCTGAGGGCGTGGTCGAGCACGACACAATCGATTCTCGACTTGCCGCCCTACGCGGACCAGTCGGAGATTGCCGGCCTGTTGTGGCCCTTTTGCGACAGTAGTGACTGCCCCTCGCCGCTGCAAACCCACGATGGACTCGACTTCACGCCGAATCAGAACCTGGCCGTCTTCCATGCCGCGGCACCGGGTCTGGTGACTAATGTGGACCCCTATTTCAACCCTGGCAATGGATACTGGCAGGTCAACGTAGCGGTGGACTACGCGCACGATCACACCCACGGTCTGAACTACGCCTTCGAGCCGATGGGTGACAGCACCGCCGATCGCGATGCTCAGCTTGAATGGATCGATGTCGTGGAAGGCCAGGTGGTGGCGCTCGGAGATGTCATCGGGAGGCTGGTGGTGGTCGGCGAGCACGCCCACCTCCATTTCGGGCTCTTCGAGGACTGGGATCAGGTCTGTCCCGAGCCCTTCATGTCCGAGGCCGTACGGACGGAGTTGCGAGATCTGATTCAGTCGGAGCCGGGCCACGAAGACTGGGAAATCTGCAACTGAGGCAGCCTCCCTAGAAATAGTCGGTAAACAGAAACCCCAGGCCGAGGGTGTTGTTGTGGACGTTGTAGTCGATCAGGCTCTCGCCATAGCCGTTGAAGTACTGAACGTAGCCTCTGAGTCGCTGATAGATGGGGAAGCTCCAATCGGCCTGGAAGGCCCCCTTGCTAAAGCCTGACTGGAGGTTGTTCCGCAACAGCAGGCTGAAGGTATTCCGGTGCCACTTGTAGGCACCGCGGAGCTCGACGTTGCCCATGTAGTCCTGGATGTCTTCGTTGCCTGTCAGGTCCATGATGATGATCCAGGGCTTGATGCTGATCGCCAGGTTCTTTCTCTCGAGAATGAAGTTGGCGTAGAGCCTGTTCCAGCTGCGAGAGAGGGGGTCGTTGCGCCCATTGGACTGGTGGACATAGCCAAAGGAGTTGATCCGATTGGTAAAGCCCAGGATCTTCCAATCGTTGTCGAACCGAAAAAAGACCTCCGGTTCATGGTTGGTCTCTCTGAAGGGGGCAGAGAGGTCCTCGTCGAAGGCCTGCCAGAACGAGCGGTTGGTGTAGGCGATATTGAGGTCCCCGTTGTCGCCGAAGATGTTCCTGACAATCGGGAACATGAAGCTGATCTGGAACTTGATCTCAGCCTCTTCGAAATCGATTTCTTCGTCCGGGAAGGCCTCCTGGAACGGCGCCTCGTTGGGATCGGGATTGTAGCCCACCATGACGTAGTTGGGCTTGTAGGGGGTAATGACGAAGGACATCGTCTCGGTGGCTTTGGTTTCCTCGATTCGAGCCTCGAGTGGCGTGGACTCTCCGTCGGCCTCTGTCGGCTCGGCTGGAACAGGGGTTTCTGCCTGAGCGATCTCGAGACAGGCATCCCGGATCTCGTGGACGGGCGTCGTGTCCGGTGCTTCACGAATCCTGTCGAGCACGCATTCGTTGAAGATCGCTTCGTCGAAGTCCCGTTCCTCGAGGGCTCGAGCCGCTGGTGCCACCGCGGTCGCCAGGAGCAAGGCAACTCCGAGGGTCTTCGGGACAAGGTTGATCAGCGCGGTGAGCTTGTGAGCCAGATGTCTTGTGATCATGATTGAGATTCCTGTTCGAGGCCTGTGGTCGGTCGGACTCTCTGTCACCGTCACTCTATTGCAACTCGAGTGGAAAGTCCGCAGGCCAGTTGAGATGAAGGTCTCTACGCCCTCGAGCCTCTCCTATGCAACCCTCACTGCCTCACTGCCTCACTGCCCCTACGCCCCAAGCTACAATGAGTGGATGCCCGACCGACTGGAGATCGCCCGTAATTGGCTGCCGCGCTACACCGGAATGCCGCTCGTCGAGTTCGGTGACTACATCCTGCTGACCAACTTCCACAACTACACCCGCCAGTTCGCCGAGCAGTTCGGTTGCGAGATTCGGGGCACCGACAAGCCCATGCAGGCGGCGACCAACAGCGCAGGTCTCACCATCGTCAATTTCGGTATCGGCTCGGCCAACGCTGCCACCATCATGGATCTGTTGAGTGCCCGTCAGCCGAAAGGCGTCCTGTTTCTCGGCAAGTGTGGGGGCTTGAAGAAATCCTCAGAGATCGGACACTTCATCCTGCCCATCGCCGCAATCCGGGGTGAGGGTACGAGCGACGACTACTTCCCGCCCGAGGTCCCGGCCCTTCCTTCATTCAAGCTCCACAAGTTTGTTTCCGAAAAGATCGCGTCGGAGGGGCACGAATACCGGACGGGCGTGGTCTACACGACGAACCGAAGGCTCTGGGAGCACGACCTGGAGTTTCTGGATCGCCTCAAGCGCAATACCTGCATCGGCATCGACATGGAGACCGCGACGCTGTTCATCGTCGGGCACTACAATCGGATCTCTCGCGGCGCTTTGCTCCTGGTCTCGGATGTTCCCATCACGCCGGAGGGTGTGAAGACCGAGGAGTCCGACGCAGCCGTTACCCAGAGCTGGTCCGACATCCACCTGCAGATCGGTATCGAGGCGATGACCGAGATCGGCGAAAGCGGCGAGGCGATTCGCCACTTCCGCTACTAGGCCTCCGGACTGCTATCACTCGAGGGCGGTGTTGCCAGCCTCGGGAAGATTCTCGGCCTTCCAGGTCATGGCCATGTGAATACGGCTGCGACCGCTCGGGTGGTCGTAGAAGATCCATTCCTCGATCGGACCCGGGTCCAGTTTTCGATACTCGGCCAGCTTGAGAGCGACCTCGGCGGCGCCCTCCGGCTCCCTCGCCGCGTGGAGTGCAAAAAGGTCGGCCTCCGCCTCGTTGACCCGGATGAAGGTGTTCATGAATGGCGTTATCAGGAAGAAGAAAAGGGCAAACAGAGCAGCGAGAAGCGGCATGCCGGCAAGATCACCGATGCCACTCACAGACCAACTTGCACCCCGTCGCTTTCGAACCCATTCGAAGGCCCAGCGGATGAAGACGAACCCGAAGACCAGAACGATTCCGAAGAAGACGATCGTTTCGTACATGTGGTTGAGCACGTAGTGACCCATCTCATGGGCCATGACCTCCCTGATCTCGGCCAGAGAGCATCGATTGAGTAGATTGTCGTTCAGTGAGATGCGCATGGTCCCCAGAAAACCGCTGACGTTGGCACTGACGCGGGTCGTCTGACGCGAGGCGTCGAATTGGTAGACGTTGTCGACCTCGATGCCGTTGGCCCTGGCCATGGAAAGGATCGGTCCCCTGACGGTTTCGTCTTCCAAAGCGACGTAGGTATTGAAGAAGGGAGCGATGAACACAGGGCCGATGAGCATGATGAACATGACGAATGTGACGCCAATGGCCGAGCCCCAGATCCACCAGGTCCTGGGAGCCTTGCGGAAGACCCCGTAGAGGGGAATGAGCACCAATGGAAAGAGGATCACGGTGAGGCCCAGGTCTACGGCTTGATCGCGTAGCCATGGCAGAAATGTCTGGGTGGCGAGTCCATATTGATGTTCGCGACAGAATCCCTGATACACAGTCAGCGGAAAGAAGAGAACCGTCGCCGTGACGATGTACTGTGCGC
>JAUWSP010000303.1 GCA_030610025.1 Acidobacteriota bacterium
GGAAAGGCGCACCGACGCATGAATCGCGGGACATTGGTGTGTAGGCACACCGCCGCCAGCGGCGGGAAGAACCCACTTGGTTGGTAGCGAACTTACCGCACGGGACACTAGTTCAAGTACCCGAGGGCCTCGAGCTCCTCCACATACTCCGACTCGATCTGCACCTCGTCGAGAGACCCGGTGAGAGGATGCTCCACCATCCACTGGTACTTCCGCGCCAACCATTCCGCCAGCTGCTGCTCCTCTGGCCGGCCGTTCCCGATCAGGTTGTCGAGCTCCAGAGGGTCGGCCACCAGATCGTAGAGCTCGTCCTCACCCACGCTGTGCAAGATGTACTTGAAGCGCTCGGCTTCCGCCACCAGCACCAGCTCATCGGGCCAGCCACCTCGGAGACGGAGATTGTCCGCCGGACGACGCTGAGCGAATGCTGGTTCGGCGCTGTCCGACGCAACTCCGTCCAGGAGAGGAACAAGAGAACGTCCCTCGAGCTCCAGGCCGTCAGGGCCCAAAGCTACACCGGCAAGCTCGGCGATCGTGGGAAAGAGATCAACATGCTGTACCCGCTGCTCGACCGTTCGTGGCTCGATCTGGCCGTCCCCACTGTAGACGATCAAGGGGACTCGGATCTGCTCGGTGTACAGATGCCTGCCGTGGCCGATGTACCGGTGGCTTCCCAGTCCCTCGCCATGGTCCGCGGTCACGACCCAGAGCGTTCGAGAGTCCTGAGTCGAGCTCTCCAACCCTTCGAATAGTCGGCGCAACTCCCTATCCACGGAAGCGATCTGCGCATCGTAGCGATCGAACCGTTCCAGGTTTCCCATCCCCTCGAAACGCTGCTCCTCCTGCGCCAAGAAATCAGTTGGAATACCTTGATCGTTGACCAGCAGCCTCTCGAGCTCTTCTCCCCGCTGTCTCGAGTCCTGCCTCATCTCTTCGAGCAGATCTGCCGGCGGGCGAGCCTTGCTATTCGAGCTGTGGACGTCGAAGAAGTGGACCCAAAGCAGGAATCCGGACTCCCCCTCGCGATCCCCCAACCACTCCAACGCCCGGTCGACCGTGCGTCCGGCCGGCCTGAAGCCGGCCTTGCTGTGAAAGTTGCGTATGTCGAACCCCCTGGCTGAGCCACGTAGAAACCGAACGCTGACAAAAGCCGCAGTTTCGAAGCCAGCATCGCGAAACGTCGAGGCCAGGGTGGGGATGTCCGGCTCGAGCCTGACCCCGTTGAAGAGGACTCCGTGTCGGGCCGGATGCTGCGCAGTGAAGATGGAGGTATGAGAGGGGGCTGTGTGGGAGCTCGAGGCAATGGCCCGCTCGAAACGCGCTCCTTCAGCTGCCAGAGAGTCGATGAAGGGCGACACCGGACGGGGATAACCGTAGGCGCCCAAATGGTCGGCACGCAACGTGTCGATCGTGACCAGCACCACGTTGTCGAAGGCCGCCGAGGGCTCCGTGGCCGGCCCGCAACCAGCAATGGAGCCGACGATCGCAACGAGGATCGCTGCTCCAAAAGCACGGGTAACTGCGGTCATGCTGGTCGTCGGACGAGCTAATCCGTGTCGGCAGTGCGAGCGATGACTTCCTGAATGCTGTCGTGGAGAGTCGGACCGTAGGCCAGCAAGCCAGGCATCAAGGGAACTCTCTGATTGAAGCTGCGTTGGGGCTCGTCGAGCACCTCGATCTGGCCTCCCGCGGCTCTCACGAGGGCCACGCCGGCAACTACGTCCCATTCGTTCTTGGGGACCAGCGTCCAGGTGGCATCGACGATGCCCGCCGCCACCATGGCCAACTTGTAGGCCACCGATCCACAGGCCTTGACCTCGAAGCCCTGATCCTCGAACCGCTTCCACTCGCCCCGGCGAACCTCACTTCGACTCGCCAAGACAAGGGCGCCCTGCAGGTCGCCGCGGTCGCTCACTCTCGCTGTCTCGCCATTGAGCGTCACGCCATGACCCAGAGCGCCGATGACCAGCTGCCCCGTGGCGGGATTCAGGATTCCACCCGCTACGGGCTGGCCGTTCTCCACAAGACCCACCGAGACACTCCACTCGGGAAGTCCCTCGACGAACTCGCGCGTCCCGTCCAGGGGGTCCACAACCCAGACCTTCGACTTCTCGAGTCGTACCAGATCGTCCACAGTCTCCTCGGAGAGCCAGCCTTCGCCCTCACGAGGCAGAGCGTTGTAGAGGGTCTCGTTGACCCGCCAGTCGGCCTCGGTCACAGGATCTCCCCCGGCCTTGCGCTCGACGGCGATAGCACCGGGAGTGAAAGGCTCGAGGACCTTCTCGGCGAGGCGGAGGGCCTCTCCTATCCTTGCCAGATCTTCTTCTCGGCTCATGGTTCTGGCTCCTATTCTCTGCTAGCCGTCCGTCGAGGCCCCGACGTAGCCTTCCCGCTCGAGATACAGGATGATCTGCTGGGCCGCCTCTTCGGGTGACAGGACCCCGGAATCGATCGAAAGCTCGGGGTTCTCGGGAACCTCATAGGGGTCGGAGATGCCGGTGAACTGCTTGATGATACCCGCCCTGGCCTTGGCGTAGAGCCCTTTGCGATCTCGTTGCTCGCAGATCTCCAGGGCCGTGGCAATGTGGACCAGAACGAAGCCGCCGCCTGGACGGACCGTCTCTGCCACTTGACTACGAACCGCCTCGTAGGGGGCGATGGGGGCGCAGATCGCGATGCCACCGTTCTTGGTGATCTCGGAAGCTACGAAACCGATCCGCTGGATGTTCAGGTCGCGGTGCTCTTTGGAAAATCCCAACTCGGAAGAGAGGTTCTTCCGTACGATGTCGCCATCGAGCAACGTAACGGGACGGCCACCCATCTCCAGCAACTTGACCATCAGGACGTTGGCCACCGTCGACTTACCCGATCCCGACAGGCCGGTGAAGAAGACCGTAAAGCCCTGCTTGTGTCGCGGCGGGTGAGTACGGCGGAGCTGAGCGGCCACCTCGGAGAAGGTGAACCACTCGGGAATATCGCGCCCATTGGCCAACCGGTCCCGCAGATCAGTGCCCGAAAGGCTCAGGGTACGAGCCCCTTCTGCCACCTCGTCCATGGGCTGGTACGCGTCCTGATCTTCCACATAGACGACCATCGTGAAGGGCACCATCTCGATACCCAGTTCGTCCTGGTGCTCGCGCATCAGCTCCTGGGCCCCGTAGGGATCGTAGAAGGGCTCGCCCTTCGAATCATTGCCCGGACCCGCATGGTCACGCCCGACGATGAAGTGGGTGCAGCCGTAGTTCTTGCGAATAATGGCATGCAGCAAGGCCTCACGCGGACCCCCCATGCGCATCGCCAACGGCAACAGCGAGAGCATGGCCGTGTTGGTTGGATACCGATCCAGCACCGACTGATAGCAGCGCACCCGGGTGTAGTGATCGACATCTCCGGGCTTGGTCATGCCGACGACCGGATGCACGAGCAGGTTGGCCTCGTGCTCTCTGGCGGCTCGCAGGGTCAGCTCGAAGTGTGCCCGATGCATCGGGTTGCGAGTCTGGAAGGCCACGACCTTCTTCCAGCCCATCTTCGAGAAGCGGTTCCTGACCTGTTGTGGTGTCAAGCGCAGCCGTACGAAGTCGTAGTGAATCGGCAGCTCCACGCCTTCGAGGCGGCCACCGACAGCGATGTTGTTGGTGCGCTCGAAGAGATGCGCCACCCCCGGATGCTTGCGATCCAGCGTGCCGTATACGGCCTTGGCCTTGGTCTCTCGGTCCAGCTCCCATCGATCGTCGAGCCAAAGGACCGCCAGCATGGTCCCTTCCGGGTCCCTGAGAGCCAGGGGCTCACCCGGGGCGACCTTGTCGGCGACCTCTTCGGTGATGTCGAGAGTGATCGGCAACGGCCACAGGGTCCCATCGGCCAGGCGCATGTTGGTGCAAACGGATTCGAAGTCTTCCCTGCCCATGAAACTGGTCAGCGGCGAGAAACCACCATTCATCAGCAGTTCCAAATCACACAGTTGACGCGGGGTGAGGTCCCAGGAGACCCAGTCTCGGGAGGCCTTCTGCAACTCATCTCGACGCTCTTCGGTGGCCAGCAGATCGACAAGCGTTCCGCCATGGGGGCTGTTCAAGTGATTCATGATCGGTCCTTCTCCAAATCTGGAAGTTGGTGCGTTCCGAGCTCGCGGCAAAGCACACCCATCCTGTGAAAACGATGGTTCGCTTGAGTGGCTGGAGTGTTCGTCGTGCCCGGATTCGGCAAAGGAGCCCCACTGCGGGCTCGAGTGGCGCAAAGTGTACCCATCGCCCAGCCGAGGGTCAAGAGCACATGCAGCATGGCTCATGCGGTCTAGAAGGCGTTGCCGACGCTGAACAGAATCACCCAGTCGTCTTCACCTGGAAGCGGATCCAGCTTGTAACCGACATCGACTCGAATGGGCCCGATGGGTGAGAGGTACCGCACCCCGGTCCCAATGCCCGGCTTGCCCTCTGCGAGATTGATGCTCCGCCAGTCTGCCCA
>JAUWSP010000365.1 GCA_030610025.1 Acidobacteriota bacterium
AGAGTCTATCCCAGGCCGGTAGGTCATTCCCAAGACCGAATATTGGATCGAAAGGGTCTGGTACGATCTTCTTTTGTCGGTTTTTCTGGAGGGAGGTTCTGGTGATCCAATCGAAGCTTAGATTCTGGGTAGTAGCGACGCTTCTGCTGACCTTGCTTACTATTGCCGGACTCGCTGAAGCGGCGACCGAAGACAAGGAGACGACGCCCTACGATCACCTGGAGTGGAGAAACGTCGGTCCAGTGAACATGAGTGGTCGCGTTGCCGATGTCGAAGGGATTCCCGGCGACCCCAACATCCTCTATGTAGGTGCGGCCTCGGGAGGGGTGTGGAAGACGATCGATGGGGGCTTGAGCTTCGAGCCCATCTTCGATGAGCAGCCAATAGCCTCGATTGGCGATCTGGCGCTGGCGCCTTCGAATCGCGACGTCATCTATGTCGGCACCGGGGAGGCCAACGTTCGCAACAGCGTTTCCTTTGGCAACGGCATCTACAAATCCACGGACGGCGGGCAGAGCTGGAAACACATGGGGCTCGACGACAGCCGTCATAACTCCCGCATCGTCGTTCACCCTACCGATCCCGACATCGTCTATGTCGGTGCCCTTGGCCACATCTTTGGGCCGAACGAGGAACGGGGTGTTTTTCGCTCCACTGACGGTGGTGCGAGCTGGGAGAAGGTGCTCTACCTCGACGATCGGCACGGTGTTTCCGACCTGGACATGGACCCGACCAATCCCAATATCTTGTACGCCGCCTTCTGGCATTTCGAGCGCAAGCCCTGGACCCATCGGACCGGTAGCGAAGAAGGAGGAGTCTGGAAAACAGTGGATGGAGGCGCCAGCTGGGAGAAGCTGGACGAGGGCCTGCCGAAATTGATGGGACGAATCGGCGTCAAGGTCGCTCCCAGCAATCCCCAGGTGGTCTACCTGATCGTCGAGTCCGATGAAGGAACCTTCTTTCGGTCCAGGGACAGGGGCAAGACCTTCGAGACGATGACAGACAACGTCCAGATCGTTTCTCGGGGTCTCTACTACACCGATATGCGGGTGGATCCCCAGGATGAGAACCGCGTGTACGCGATCTCCAGCAGGCTCTTTGCTTCGATCGATGGTGGCAAGTCCTGGGAGCGTATCTCGAGGAGCACCCATGTGGACTTCCACAGCCTCTGGATCGACCCGGTCGATCCACGGCGCATGTGGCAGGGACAGGATGGTGGTATCGCCGTGTCCTACGACCGCGGTGGCACCTGGGACCCGATCCGGAACCTCCCGATTGCGCAGTTCTACCAGGTCTTCCACGACGACCGGGAGCCCTTCTACTACCTGGGAGGTGGTCTGCAGGACAATGGCACATGGTACGGGCCGAGCCGCACCCGGGAACCGGCTGGCATCCTGGAGGACGACTGGAGAATGATGAGCTTCGGTGACGCCTACTGGGTGGTACCCCACCCAGACGATCCGGAGCTCTTCCTTTCGGAATCCCAGGGTGGCGGGATCCTGCGGACGGACATGCGTACCCGTCAACAAATTGACGTCTCACCCCAGCCAAGGCGAAACGATGGAGGGCCGGTAGGCGTACTCGAGTATCGCTTCAATTGGAATGCTCCCATTGTCGCGTCTCCCCATGACCCCTACACCATCTACTTTGCAGGCAATGTCGTCTTCAAGACCCGGGATTTTGGCGACAGCTGGGAGATCATCAGCCCTGATCTCACCACCAACGACCCTGAAAAGCAGGGAGAAGCGGGTGGTCCTGCATGGACGGAGAACACTACCGCTGAATACCACACGACCCTGATCAGCTTCGCCGAGTCGCCGCTTCAGGCCGGACTCCTATGGGCTGGATCCGACGACGGGCGGCTCCATGTGAGCCATGACGACGGTGGCGAGTGGCGAGAGGTCACTGCCAACGTTCCGGCGATGCCCGAGTTCTCTCCGGTCTCCCACATTGAGCCGTCCAGAACGGGGGCAGAGGTAGCCTACGTCGCTTTCGATCGTCATATGTTCGACGATTTTCGTCCCCACATCTACGTTACCAGTGACTCCGGCAGTACCTTCCGACGGATCTCGGACGGCCTTCCAGAGGATGCCTGGGTCTGGATCGTACGGGAGGATCCCAGAAATCATGATGTGCTCTGGGCCGGCACCGAGCTTGGACTCTACGCCTCGCATGACCGGGGAGGGACCTGGCGGCGTCTGCACCTGAGCAATCTTCCCACCGTGGCGATCCATGACGTTCTCGTCCATCCTCGGGCGAACGATCTCATCTTGGGAACCCATGGGCGCGCGATCTGGGTGTTCGATGATGCGACGCCTCTTCAGGAGTTCGATCCGGCCGATGGCGAGCAGGGTACTCATCTATTCGGAATGCGGCCGGCGCTGAGGTACCCCTCTCGATTTACCCGTTATGGCCTCGGGGACAGGCGCCACAAGGCACCCAATCCACCGGCAGGCGCGCTGATCACCTACTATCTCGATCAAGATCTGGAAGAGAGTGATGAAGCCGAGGTCTCCGAGGATCCGGCTGAGAGCGAGAAAGATCGAGCTGTGGGCGACGGAGCCGAGCAGGATCGCCTGAAAATCGAGATTCTCGATGCTTCGGGTCAGACGATCCGAACGTTGGATGGTGAGAGCCTCGGTAGAAGCAAGGGGCTCAATCGGGTCGCATGGGATCTGGCCATGGACGCCCCCCGCCAACGTACGGACGAGAAACCTGAAGCCAGCGAGTTCAGTGGTCCGCCGAGAGGACCGTGGGTCCTTCCTGGGATCTACACGGTCCGCTTGATCCTGGACGAGGAGACCTTGGAAGCTCCGGTCGAGGTCAGGGTCGATCCGAGCATCGATGTCAGTCTCGAAGATTTGCGGCAGCAATTCCTGGTTGTCGAAGCTCTGCAGGACAAGGTGTCGGTCCTCAACGATGGCCTGCGGAGAATCGACGCGGTGACCGCTCAATTGGAGGCTCGGCGCTCGACTGTGAAGAGGATGCAGCAGGATCTCCCTGACGATCTGCTCGTAGAGCTCCAAGAGTATGAGGATGAGACCTCCAAGCTGCTGGAAGGGCTGGCGCGAGCAGAGGACAAGCCCTACTGGAGCCAAGGGCCACGCTTGAGCGAGCGTCTGCAATCCCTGGCCAGGGAGATCGATTCGCAGTTTTCAGCGCCGACCCGGGCACAGTTGGACTATCTGGCCGAGCTCGAGGCGGAGTTCGGAGCGAAGATCGAGGAGGTCAATACCCTATTCACCGAAACGCTGCCAACCCTGAATAGTCGGCTGCAGGAGCAGGGCATTCCTTCGATCCTTCTACCCACGGCCCTGGAGGCGCCGGCCATGTAGGACGTCGGGCAGTTTTCGCACAGCGTTCGATTTACAATTTACTGTTAGATCTTGGGCAGAGGTGGAGAAGCCCCGAAGGTAGACTATGGACTTCCTACGGGAGTTTTGAACGGACAGAAGCACTGGATCCGAACTCGGAAGCGGTATCAAGATGAGCGGCCTGACTCGATCCCTCACGAAACCCCTCTGGTACCTCGAGGGGTTCATGGACGAGAGTGGCAGGCTTTACCGGGTTCCGATTCACTCCTTGCCTTTCAGGATCGGACGCGAGGCCGGTCTCGAGATGACGCTGCCATTACAGGTCGTTTCATTTCGGCACGCGGAGCTGTACGAGCGCGAGGGCCGATTGATGGCTCGCGATCTGGGAAGCACCAACGGTACGTTTCTGAACCAGGAGCCTCTGATAGGCGAAGCTCCCCTCGATGAAGGGGACATCCTGCACTTCGCGACTCTCGAGTTCCGTCTTGGCCTGATGGAGGCCGAAAGCAGCAAGTCACTGATTGGCTCGACGGCGATCATCAGCTCGAAAATGCCCCAGCTGGTGGTCGAGAGGGCTGAGAGGCTCCGCGCTCTGCTGGAACAGGGTGGTGTGAAACATGTGTACCAACCCATAGTCGGACTCACGAAGCGAGATCTCCTGGGGTACGAGGTTCTCGGGAGAGGGGATTTCGAGGGTCTTCCCAGCGCTCCCCAGGAG
>JAUWSP010000182.1 GCA_030610025.1 Acidobacteriota bacterium
CGTCTGGCTCTTTCTGGCTTCCGAAGTCATGTTGTTCGGGGCTCTGTTCTCGGCGCTGATTCTCTTGCGGACGGGTGCCGCCTCCTGGCCGCACGGCTACGAGGTGCTGAATGTCCCGTTGGCGACGGTCAACACCATGGTGCTCATCACCTCGTCGGTCTCGATGGTGATGTCCTGGGCAGCCCTGCGCCTCGGCGACTTCGGCAAATTCCGCCAATGGATGGGCTTGACCTTTCTTCTGGGACTGGTGTTCATGGTGATCAAGAGCCTCGAGTACGCCGCCAAATTCGAGCACCATCTGTACCCCTCGCAGGACAACTTCATGGCCACCTACTTCACCTTGACAGGACTGCACGGTCTGCATGTCCTGGGAGGGATGATCGTCATCGGCTATCTACTCGGACCCGGTAGCAAGATGTGGAAGAGCGAACCGGAGAGGTTCACCAATCGAGTCGAGGTGGTCGGGCTGTACTGGCATTTCGTGGATCTGGTCTGGATCTTTCTTTTCCCCACTCTTTACCTGCTGTAGTGGGTAGGAGGAGTCGTAGATGAGTGGACACAGTGTCGAGGAGATCAGAAGGGAGACCAGGGTCTACATCCTGGTCTTCGTAGCCCTCGCAGTCTTGACGCTCGTCACGGTGGGCGTCAGCTACCTTCACTTGAGCTTCGGCGCTGCGGTGGGTCTGGCTCTGTTCATTGCCTCGATCAAGGGCTCCCTCGTGGCGGCCTTCTTCATGCACTTGATCTCGGAAAGGAAGCTCGTCTACGCGGTGCTGATTCTGACGGTGGTCTTCTTCGTAGCATTGATTCTTTTGCCCTTGGGTGGCTACCACGACAGGTTGGGCTGACCATGCTCTCTCTGCGGAGTTTTCACGTCGTCTTCATCGTAGTCTCGATTCTGTTGTCCCTGGGCGTCGGTATCTGGGGAACGCAGCAGTACCTGCAGCAGTCCAGTAGCCAGGGCCTGGCGATGGCGGTGATCTTCTTCCTGACCGGGATACTGCTGTCCCTCTATGCCGTGCGGTACTTCGGCAAACTGAGGAGGCTCGAGTAAGGATGCGACGCACCGGATTGGGCTCGACCACAGGGTGCAGCGGACGAACTTCTGCCCGGGGATGGATAGCGTTTCCCATGGCTTTCGTCGCGGTGATAGCGCTGTCGGAGCCTGCCGCCGGCTGCGCTGTCTGCTATGGCGCCGGGGATTCGGCGATGACCGCTGGGATGAACAACGCGATTCTTCTGCTGCTGGGAGTGGTGGCCCTGGTTCAAGGCAGCTTTGTGGCGCTGTTCTTGTCCTTTCGCCAGCGTGCCCGACGTGCCCGGAGCCAGGGCAAGGACCTGCAGCCGAGGCATGGAGGAACCCCCTAGATGGTTTCGATACTGAGTCGATGGCTGCCCGACAACGCTGCCGCACACGGTGCGGAGCTCGACCGCATCCTGGTCCTGTTGCATTGGCTGATGCTCCTCCTGTTCGTCGGGTGGAGCCTCTACTTCATCTATGTCCTGCTGCGGTTTCGTGCCGGCAGAAACCCGCAAGCCAGCTATACGGGAGTCAAGAGCCACTTGTCCTCGTATCTGGAAGGCGGAATCGTTGTGGCCGAAGCCATTCTGCTGATCGGCTTTGCCATCCCGGCCTGGGCGCGGTGGGTGACCCCTCATTCGCCCGAAACGGATGCCCTTCAAGTCAGGGTTGTCGCCGAGCAGTTCGCCTGGAATGTCCACTATCCAGGTCCCGACGGCGTCTTCGGTCGCGTCGATTTGACGCTGCTGGACGTCACCAATCCACTGGGGCTGGATCGACAGGATCCGTTCGCCAGAGACGACGTGACGACGATTAACCAGCTCCACCTGCCGGTCAATCGACCTGTGACGATCCTGCTTTCGAGCAAGGATGTGATCCACAGCTTCTTTCTGCCCGTCATGCGGGTCAAGCAGGACGCCATCCCGGGAATGGAAATCCCAGTGCACTTCGTGCCGGTCGCTACGACGCCCGAGGAGGCGCAGCTGCCGGGCTGCGCGGCCAACCTCACCTGCTGGGAGATCGCATGTTCGCAGCTATGCGGCCTCGGTCACTATCGGATGCGAGGCTTCTTCCAGGTGCACTCACAGGCCGACTTCGACACCTGGATGGGTCAGCAGTTGAAGAAGCTGACACCGGCCACCGGCTGAGCGACCTTGTGCTCCTGGGGTCCTCCTACCCTATCCCTGGACGCCCGGGCTCCGTCCCACAGAACGCGACTCGAACGTGACGATGTCGAGCCATGGGAGATTCCCAGGGCCCGGCTGCCAGATATAGATAGGATCAGCTTATGCCTGATTTCTCGACGCTGCCCACCCTCAACGCCTCTCTGAATGGTCTGAGCGCGACCTTTCTGGTTGCGGGCTTCCTGATGGTCCGGCAACGCAGGATCGGAGCTCACAGGGCCTGTATGTTGGCGGCAGTCGTCTGCTCCGTCCTGTTTCTCGTCAGCTATCTCTTCTATCACTCGCAGGTGGGCTCCATGCGATTCCAGGGCACGGGAATGCTGAGGACGTTCTACCTGAGCGTCCTATTGACCCATTCCGTGCTGGCGGCTGCGGTACCGATACTGGCGGCGATCACACTGATTCGGGCGTTACGGGGTCGATTCGACAAGCATGCGGCCCTCGCACGCTGGACCCTGCCCATCTGGCTCTACGTGTCCGTCACCGGGGTCGTGGTGTACTGGATGCTGTACCACCTGTCGATTTGAGGCAGACCTGTCGGCCAGGCCTGTCGGATCCATGATTCTGTTCTGAGGGCTCGAGGGCTCGAGGGCTCGAGGGCTTGAGGGCTCAGGAGCTCGAGGAGCGAGGGTCCCGAGCTGCGGGCGGTTCACCGGTGGGCAACGAGAAATCTCGACAGTTCCTCGGCAGCCAGCTCATGGCCTTCGACGGTCCAGTGCCGATCGAGTCGAAAGTAGAGCTCGTTGCCCTGGGATAGACCCTCCTCGAACGGTGGTCCGAGGTCGAGAGTCGGGATCTCGTGCCGGGCGAGGAGCTTCCGGAAGATCCGCGTTGGAGTCGAGGGGTCGTACTCCGCCGGATCGAGTCCCAGGCTGGTGAGGCTGGTGTGCCAGCGATCGGGCTCGAGCTGGATCTCGCTGGGGATCAAGACGGCGACGAGATCGAAGTCGAGGTCAGTGGATAGATCCTTGAATCTGCCAAGAGCCTCATGGGTCGCTTCGATCGCCGGCTCCAGCTCCTGATCCGCCGTCTTCCTGTAGACGCCGAGCTCCTCCCTGAGAGTCCTGGTCTTCCAGGGCTCTCCCAGACCCAGCTTCGCGCGGAGAGGCTGGAAACCCGGCTGCTCGAGGAGGCCCTTGATGGCCACGAAGAGGTGGGAGTGGCGGTGCAGCCACGCCTTGAGGCCGCCGGCGGACTGGCTGGGAACCAGCAGACCGTCGACGAGCAGAATCTCCTCGCGGTCGGGCGACGCATCCACCAGGTCGTTACCCAGGAAGATCGCCAGGACCACGACATCCGGCTCGAGCCCGGCACCGTGTCGCCGGAACCAACTTTCGGCGTCGGGTACACCGAACGCCGGGATTCCGGCGTTCAGGCCCTCTGCCTCCAGGCCGTCCGGTGCAAGGCTGACGGGTAGCAGTGCTGCAAACGTCTCGGTATCCTCGACACCGACGCCGAACACAAAGGAGTCTCCAACCACCAGAACCCGCAGGGTGTCCATGGGCGAAGAGGCGATCTCTGAGCCCCGCAGCCCTGCCTCGTTGATCCGAATCTCATTCGAATACTCGGCTCGGTTGTAGATCCTGCCGCGATATCCAGGTGACAGCCGGTACCGCCCCGGTGGGTCGGGCATGTAGAAGCCGCCAGGCTCGATGACCAACCTGGGCTGTGGGCGCGCAATTCGGACCAGAATCTCAGCGGCGGCCAGGCTCAGGACCAGGGACACGGCGAGCATCGCCACCGGCACGAGCAGCCTCTTCAACAGCCCTTGGGAATTTGGTGAGCGAGGCATGGTGTCGGAGCGAGGGTCGGTCTGATCGGTAGTCAATCGAGATCGAGAGCCGGCTGCGCGGGGTCTGGAGTTGGTTCGGGGTCCTCGGAGCGCTCTCCAGGCACCTCCTCTTTTCGAGGCGCGAAACCGGTATAGAGATAGCGGCTGAAGCCGGTCAGGAACTGGAGGGGTGGCTCCTTTTCGCTCGCCTCTCGCAGCTGGGCCAGCTTGGAGTCCAGATCGTCGATGAAGTGCAGGGCGATCGCCTCCGGTGTCATCGGCTGCACCGGCGATCCGAACTCGAGCCGCCCCTGGTGGGAGAGGATCAGGTGCTCGAGATGAAGCTGCAGATCAGGCGGAAAATCGGCGATTGCCCGGCAGCGCTCTCGCAGCAGATCCCGACCCATCACCACGTGTCCTACCAGGCGTCCTTCCAGGGTGTAGTCGTTGTTGGGCATGGCGCCCAATTCCTGGGTCTTTCCCAGATCGTGAAACAGCACTCCCAACAGGACGAGGTCCCGATCCAGCTCCGGATAGTTGCGGCAGACCAGCAGTGCCAACTCGGCCATGGAGACCACATGTTCCAGGAGGCCACCGCGGAACGCGTGATGAATCATCTTTGCGGCCGGATGCTCCAGCAAGTCCTGTCCATGGCTGTCCAGTGTCTCCTCGGCGAGGCGTCGCAGCATCGGATTTTCGATCTCGCGAGACAGTATCTCTTTCAAGCGCTGCTCGAGCTCGTCGATGCTCTGTCGGGTCGAAGGGATGAGCAGGGCTTCATCGAAGCCATGCTGGCGGTCGTCCGCAGTGGCACGGCGACACTCACGCACATTCATTTGGAGCTGATCTCGATAGCTCTGCACCGTCCCCTTGAAAGCCACGAAGTCGTGTAGCTCGTAGTTGCCGTTCAGGGCAGGGCTGTCGGACCACACCTTGCCGGTGATCGAGCCGCTGGCATCCTTGAGCACCAGGTCGAGAAAGTCGCGCCCATTCTTGTCCTGACGGCGCTCCATCTTGGCGACGTAGGCGAATCCGGAGATGCTGTCCCCATCCTCGAAGTTGCGGATCGGTTCATTGCGACGGCGTGTCATGATCGAGGCTCCGGATTCTGCAAGCCTTCACCTTGCCAGGTCCGTATGACCCAGAGAAGCACCTGCATCCTGGGGCTATTGTATGGCGACTGATGGCCTGCGGTAGTCTTCGGTCCTGCTGCACGGATCCATGGCAGTCATATTGCAAAGGGAACTCTCCATGCTCAGACGAATCTTCTTGATCAGCCTGTCGATCCTCGCCCTGGCGACAGTCTGCGTGGCCCAGGACTGGGATGAAATCGTCCTCTGGCCGGAGTATCAGCGGTCCTTCTTACAGGACGTGCCGACCCTTTTGATCACCGACGAGCAGCGACAGGTCTTTCTCGAGGCCTCTGCCGACGAACGCGACTCGATGATCGAAGCTTTCCTGGCCGACGATCCTGTGCCAGAGACTCCGGAGAACGAGCTTCTGGAGGCCATCAAAGCGCGCTACCGCCTGGTGCACTCCGAGTTTCTCGCGCTGGAGGATCAGCGGGCCGCCGCTCTATTCCTGCACGGCAGGCCGACTCAGCGATTGGAAATCGAGTGTGCTCAGGCCTTCAAGCCCGTCGAGATCTGGGTCTATGGCGTCGCGGAGACAGCCGTGTCCCTGGTTTTCTACGAGACGATTCCCGATGGACCCTATCGCGTCTGGTTACCGGTCGATTCCAAGCGAGTTCTCTACAACAAGGAGATGGAATATTGGCTGGAGCAATGGGAGGAGCTGGGAGGAAAGAAGATCGCCAAGCGATTCGACCTCCAGATCTGTAAGCAGGCTCGGCTGGTGGATGAGGCCACTGGGATCGAAGGTTTGCGGGACTTTCAGCCTGGAAGACCAGAGAAAGACGACATTCTCCGGTACTTCGGACCGCCCGCAGATCTAGCCGAGTGGGCCCGTCAGGTGGTAGCCAGCGAGCCAACCGAGGGGGTGAAACACCTGGAAACCAGCGATCTGGAGGTTTTCTTCCCCGACAAGATCCGCCAGCGGACCGTGGCGCGATTCGTGGTGCCCATCCCCTCGGCGGCCGAGTTGGAGATCGCCGAGGAGGACGAAGAGCAGGGTCTCATCCTCGCCATGGAGGGCGTGATC
>JAUWSP010000152.1 GCA_030610025.1 Acidobacteriota bacterium
AGCCCTAGCGCCCCTAGCGCCCCTACGCCCCCAAGCCCCAAGCCCTCAAAGACCGGCCGGAGGTACGACGGACGCCTCAACCCCCGAGCCCGCTGTCGTTAGGCGGCGGGCGAAACAGTTACAATCTGCCCATGCTCCGCTCCCAGAAGCGCCTGCTCGCACTGGCGGGATCCCTGATTCCGCTGCTGGTGGTCTGTGCCCTGCTCTACATGCTGGGGATGAGTCGCCTCGAGGGCGAGACGCGGGGTTTCTGGAACAGCCTCGAGTTCGTCGCCGAGACCCTGTCCACAACGGGGTACGGGGCCGATGAGACCTGGTCCAGCCCGATCATGGTCCTCTTCGTGGTGTTGCTCCAGTTCCTGGGGGTCTTCCTCATCTTCATGATCTTCCCCGTGTATCTGATCCCCTATCTGGAGGAGCGTTTCGAAGTCCGATTGCCCAAGGAGGCCAACAACGAGAGTGATCATGTCGTGATCTACAGGTTCGGCCCTGCGGTGTCGACTCTGGTCGATCAGCTGGAGCGAGCCTCGATCTCGACCGTCATCGTCGAGGACGACGAGAGCACGGCTCGACGTCTGATCGAGGAGGGGCACAAGGTCGTGTCGGGCAGCTTGGATGATGGGGTCCTGAGCAGGGTCAGCCTGGAAAGGGCCAGAGCGCTGATCGCCAACAGTGCCGATGACGAAGACGCCGCGGTGATTCTGGCCGCCCGTCAGTCCGGCTTCGAAGGCGACGCCGTGGCGCTCGTGGAGGATCCCTTCCATCGCAAGCCGATCATGCTGGCTGGCGCCACGGCGACCTACACCCCGCGTCACGTTCTGGGCGCCGCTCTGGCGGCCCGAGCCAGTCAGCGAGTCAGCCCCACTCTCACCGATGCGCAGCAGGTGGGCCCCAGGCTGAAGGTCAGCGAGGTGAGGATACCCAGGGGCAGTAGCCTGGCCGGTCAAACGCTCGCTGAAGCGGGTCTCGGGCAGCGGACTGGCATCTCCGTGATCGGGCAGTGGGTCGGTGGCCGCCTGGTGGCTCCTCCGACGGCCGACATGCGGTTGGAGCCCGACGGAATCCTGATTCTGGTGGGCAGCCCCACGAGCATCCACAGGTTCGAGGAGCTTTGTGACGAGGCCAAGCCGCTTCGCCGCCACGGCCCGATCGTGGTCGCCGGCTTCGGCGAGGTCGGCGGCAAGGTGGTCGAGCTGTTGACCGATGTGGGCGAGGAGGTCGTCGTCATCGACCGGCAGGAGCGAGAGGGCGTGAAGGTGGTTGGGGATGTTCTCGATCCGAGGGTTCTGGAACAGGCCGGGGTCGGCTCGGCAAAAGCTGTGATCCTGGCGGTCGACACCGACAGCGCCACCATGTTCGCAACGGTCATCGTCAAGGATCTGGCGCCTCACGTGCCGGTGATTGCCAGGGTCAATCGCGCCGAGAACGTGGAGCGAATCCACCGGGCGGGTGCCGATTTCTCCCTTTCGATCAGCCAGGTGTCGGGTCAGATCCTGGCGAGACGGCTGCTGGGTGAAGAAGCGGTCTCGGTCGATCCGCAGCTCAAGGTGCTGAGAGTGGATGCCGGGGGCCTGGCCGGCAAGCATCCGGCGCAGTTGGAGATCCGCCAGAAGACGGGATGTTCGGTGGTGGCGGTCGAACGGGGTGAAGCTGTGGTGATGGAGTTCGGTCCCGAGTTTCGATTCGAGCCCGAAGACGTCATTTACGTCTGTGGCAGCAGCGATGCGACCCGGTCCTTCCTGAAAGTGTTTCCCCAGATATCCTGAGCCCGATCAGCTTCGAGAGCGAAGTCGTTCGATGTCTCGGTCTCGGCGGGCCTCGACACGCCTTCGCTCTTCCGCGTACTCCGCCTCGGCTGCGGCTCTCTCCGAGGGATCCACGATTCTCGCGAGGCTGTCGCGAAAGAGAATCTCGAGCTCGGCCAGCTTGGCTTCGCTCTGATTGCGCAACTCGGCAATCTGAGCTCGGACCTCGGGGCTCAGGCCTTCGTGTCGCGGCCTTTCGATGCCCTGCTCTTCGAGTCTCTCGAGGGCCAGGTCATAGGCCGACTTCATGCCGGTGGTTTTGTCGTCCTGCGCCACGTTGTGAGCCTATCACCGGGCTGGGCCCTTCACCCGAATCGAGCGATTTGCTATAAATCTGCGATCAGGGGCAGGTCGTTCCTGGCCTGCTGCCGAATTCGATCCATTCGAATGTGAGTTCCAACCCTCATTGGAGGAGGCGAAGTCAAGGATGATTGATGCTCAAGGCCTGACTCGACGGTACGGCGAGTTCACCGCCGTCGACGGGATCTCGTTCACCGTTGACGAGGGCGAGATCGTCGGCATGCTGGGGCCCAACGGTGCCGGCAAGACAACGACTCTGCGGATGATTACCGGCTTTCTGCCCCCCACCGACGGTCACTTGACGGTTGGCGGCAGGGATCTGTTCAGCGACCCCGTGGCGGCACGTCGAGAGGTGGGATACCTACCGGAGAACGTAGCCCTCTACACGGAGATGAGAGTGTCGGAGTACCTGCGCTACCGGGCGATGTTGGAGGGCCTCTCCCGCGCCAAGGCCGGGCCGAGGATCTCCGAGACCGTGAAGAGCTGCTTTCTCGAAGAGGTGGAGCATCAGATCATCGGGACCCTCTCCAAAGGCTTTCGGCAGCGAGTGGGGCTGGCGGCCGCCATCCTCCATCATCCGAGCGTCCTGGTCCTGGACGAGCCGACCGTCGGCCTGGATCCCAAGCAGATCATCGCTATTCGGGAGTTGATCCGGGAGTTGGGACACAAGCAGACCCTGCTGCTGTCCAGTCATATCCTGCCAGAGGTCGAGCTGCTTTGCGATCGGGTGATCATCATCGATCGAGGGCGGATCGTCGCCGAGGGATCGCCGCAGGATCTGCAGGAGAGCTGGGTCGGGAACACGATTCTCAGGGTGGAGCTCAAAGGCGCTCCTGCGGAGGCTCCTGACGTACTTCGGGATCTCCCGGGGGTCGTTGCTGTCGAAACCCTGGCTGGGGACCCCGGTTGCTACCGGCTCGAGTGCACCAAGGAAGCCGACCCGCGACAAGCCGTCTTCGAAGCTGCCAAGCAGAGAGACTGGGTGGTGCTGGAGCTGGTGCGCGAGCAGGCTTCTCTCGAGGACATCTTCGTGCGCCTCACGACCCAGGAGCCGGGTGCGAGCCCCGGCCTGGGCGAGGTGTTCAGTGCACCGCAAGAGGAGGTGCCATCATGAAGGGCGTCCTCACCGTCATGGGCCGCGAGCTTCGGGCCTTCTTCTTTTCGCCACTGGCCTACATCGTGGCGGCGCTGCTGCTGGTGGTCAACGGCCTCGTATTCTGGCTGATTGTCAGCTACCTGAACGATCCCCGAGCACAGTTTGGCGCGCCCCTGGAGTTGTTCTTCGGCCAGACCCTCTACTTCTGGCTGGTGCTGCTCTTCGTGGCGCCGGTGCTGACGATGCGGCTGCTGAGCGAGGAGCGCCGTAGCGGAACCATCGAGGTGCTGATGACGGCCCCGGTCACCGAAGGGCAGGTGGTGACGGGCAAGTATCTGGCGGCCCTGCTGTTCTACTGTTTCCTGTGGTTACCGACGCTGGCCTACCCGGCACTGTTGGCCCACTACGGTGAGGTGGACTGGGGGCCTGTTGTGGCCGGGTACCTGGGTGTGTTGGGGATCGGAGCGCTGTTTCTTTCGGTCGGGCTGCTGGCTTCTTCGCTGACGAAGAGTCAGCTGGTAGCGGCGATCCTCACTTTCGCGATGCTCATTCCCCTGTTTACCTTCGGGCTGCTCGAGAATCTGTTCAGCGACGCACCCATTCGCGAGGTCCTCTCCTATCTGAACCTCTGGCAGCACATGGAGGAGTTCGGAAAGGGCATCGTGGACACGCGACATCTCGTGTACTACCTCTCGGCGACCGTGCTCTTCGTCTTTCTCTCGGCGAAGGCGCTCGAGTCCAGGAAGTGGAGATAGGGCGATGACCAGGTCGAACAAGAAATCGAAGCATAAAGTCCTCTCGAGCTCGCTGTTCGGTGCCGGCCTCCTGCTGGCGATCGTGCTCTTCGCCATCACCAACTACTTCGGCTGGAAGTATCACGAGCGCTTCGACTGGACCCGGAGCCGACTCTATTCGCTATCGGAGAAGACCGAGAACATCCTGGCAGAGGTCGACCGAGATGTCGAAGTGGTGGTGTTCATGAGCCCCGGCGATGAGCTGTTCAGCGCCGTCCGCGAGCAGCTGGCGCGCTACGAAGCCGGATCAACTCGGATTCGTGTCCGCTACGTGGATCCCGAAAAGAACCTCCTGGAAGCGCAGACCCTGGTGGACAAGTACGAGCTGAGCCATCTCAATGTGGTGGTTTTCGATAGTGGTGACGACCGCCGAGTCGTCGACGGCAGCGAGCTGGCCGACTACGACTACTCGGGTGTGCAGTACGGGCAGGGGCCCCAACTCACCGGTTTCAAGGGAGAGCAGGCTTTTACCAGCACGCTGCTGGATCTGATGGAAAGCCGAAAACCCCGGATCCTCTTCACGACAGGCCACGGTGAGCTCAGTCTGGACGACGGGTCGCCAGAGGGCATGTCCCTGGCCCGTGAGCTGCTCGGCAAGGATAACTTCGAATTGGAGGAGTGGGCTTCGATCGGCCAATCCGAGGTCCCGTCTGGAACCGACCTCCTGGTCATCGCCGGCCCCGATTCCACCTTTCTCGGGCCGGAGCTACAGGTGCTCGAGGGCTACCTCGAGGATGGCGGTCGGATGCTCGTGCTACTGGATCCGACGCTCTCGCCCACGGGCGGACTCGTCGAGACCGGGCTGGAGGAGCTCCTGGTCGATTTCGGTGTGACAGTAGGAGACGACATCGTCGTGGATCCCTCGAATCCGCTGCCGTTCTTCGGGGCCGAGACCATCTTCGTGACCTCCTACAGCGATCATGCGATCGTTCGCAGCCTGGATCAGGCTCAGTTGCCGGTGGTCGTGGCCCTGGCCCGTTCTGTCGGGCTCGCTGCCGAGGCCTCTGGGTACGACATGCAGGAATTGATGCGGACCACCCCCGATGGGTGGGGTGAAACCGGGCTCGAAAATCTCCAACAAGTGGAGCTGGACGAGCGGGACCTCCCGGGGCCAGTGCCGCTGGCCGTGGCTGTAGAGGCTGCCAGCGAAGGCGCCGTAGAAACCGCGGAGGATCTTTCGGCAGAGGCGGCGGTGGGGGAGGGTGCGTCGGACTCGATGCGCCTCGTGGTCATCGGAGATTCCGACCTCGCCACCAACACCCAGCTTCAGAACGTCCCGAATGCCACACTCCTGGCCAATACCCTGAACTGGTTGGTGGAACGGGAGACGCTGGTTGGCATTGCCCCGAAGAAGCCTGAACAGGTGAAGCTCAGCATGACTCACGCGGAGCTCTCTCGATTCACCTGGCTGGTGCTGGTCGTACTGCCCGGGCTCGTGGTCCTGGCCGGATTGGCGGTCTTCTTGCGGCGCAGGAGGTAGCCGATGCGCCCGAAGACCGTCCTGGTCCTGTTTGTCATCGTGGTCGCGCTGCTGGCTTTCATCGGGTTCTACGAGCGCGAGCTGCCCTCGAGCGACGAGCGGGGTGAGCTGGCCAGGAAGGCCATCCCCTTTGATCGTGACGAGGTCGAGAGAATCGAGTTGGAGCGGCAGGACCAACGGGTGGTGCTGGTCCGGCTTCCGAGTGAATCCGAGTCCGAGCTGAGCGATGATTCGCTGGGATTCTTCGAGGATCGGTGGCGGCTCGAGGAGCCGCTGCAGGGCAGGGCCGACGGGGAGCTCGTCAACGGCCTCCTGGACGCCCTGGAGGGGCTCGAGAGGTTGCGGTCGCTCGAAGGGATGGAGTCATCCGAGGCCGGACTGGACTCTCCCAGGGCGAGGCTGGTCCTGCATACCGATGCAGGGGCCAGGGAACTGCTGGTCGGCAGCGATGTGCCGGCCTCGGAGACCATGATCGTACGGGTCGATGGGGGAGATCCTCTCGTCGTGAGCAACTCCCTGTGGGATGGTCTCGGTCACGAGCCTGGTGACTGGCGCAGCAAGGATCTCTACCTCGGGGAGCGAGACGCCATCGAGAGCGTTGTCCTGAAGACGGAGACCGCCAGGGTGCGCCTGGTTCGCCAAGGCGATTCGTTCCGAGTCGAGGAGCCAGTCATGGACCTGGCGGACCGAGACAGGGTCCGAGAACTGCTCGGTACCCTCGTCGGGCTGAGGGCTCACGCTTTCATCGACGAGCCGCAGGGCTCGCTCTCGGACCTCGGTCTCGATCCTCCGGTCGCGACTGTCGAAGTCAGCACCTCGAACGGAGACGGAGAGTTTCATCTGGACTGGGGACGAGCCGTTCCAGAGGCTCCTGCCAGGTCCTTCGCCCGAATCGGTGAGCAGGTCTTCGAGACCTCCGCCCCTTTGGCGGTGTCGCTTTCCTCGAGTCCCGAGGAGTGGCGGTCCCTGGATTTAACGACGCTCGGGACCCATGAGATCGACTCGGTTCGAGTCCTGGATGACGAAGGCGAGCTCACGCTCACGAGAGCTGGGGCGGATTGGGTGCGCAACGACGAAACGATCTCCTTCACGGCCGTCAGTGATCTTCTCTACTCGCTGGTGGAGGCCAGGGCGTCCG
>JAUWSP010000493.1 GCA_030610025.1 Acidobacteriota bacterium
TACGACGAGCTCGATGGAGATCGCCTGTCTCACGCTTGCCCCTTCAGCCGCATCATGGAGGAGGGCCTGGTCTCCCGACTCGTGCAACTGGGTGTGCGGACGCTCAACGCCCACCAGCGCGCCCAGGCCGACCGCTTCGGTGTGGAGATCCTGGAGATGAGGAACTGGCGACCCGACGACGGGCTACCGAAGGATCTCGAGGGCCCCCTCTATCTCTCGCTGGACCTCGACGGCCTGGACCCCGCCTTCGCGCCCGGAGTCTCCCACCCCGAGCCAGGCGGTCTGTCCACCCGTGACGTGCTCGACCTCCTCCAGACTCTTCCATCTCCGCTGGTCGGCGCCGACATCGTGGAATTGAACCCCTTGCGCGACCCGCTGGGTCTGACGGCCCGAGTCGCAGCCAAGCTGCTGAAGGAGATCGCCACAAAGATGCTGATGGATTGGCCCGTCTGAGCGGAGCGTGGCGAGAGAACGGACCGGTTCCTTCCGCTATGCTTGCCCGAAGCCGGGACGTCAGCTCCAGTCACCACCCATGGGAGGCAACGCGACATGAGCGAAGAGATCTACTTTCGACAGCTGCTGGCCGGCCGACAGGTGGCGATCGAACATCCAGTGGCAGGCCAGATGGCCAACTTCATGTACCTGATTGGAGACCCCGGCACCCGCCAGGCTCTGGTGGTGGATCCAGCCTGGGACGTACCCTCGCTGCTCGACGTGGCGCGGGGAGACGACTACGAAGTCGTCGGAGCGCTCATCACCCACTACCATCCCGACCACGTTGGGGGCGATCTCTGGGGGGTCCAGGTGGAGGGCGTCACCAGACTGCTGGAAGACCACCAGGTTCCACTCTACGTCAACAAGCACGAGGCGGAAGGCCTCAAGGTCGTCACCGGGGTCTCGGACAGCGATATGCGCAAGACCGACGACGGTGAAACTCTCACTCTCGGGCAGGTAGAGCTCAGCTTCCTGCACACCCCGGGGCACACTCCTGGCAGCCAGTGTTTCCTGCTCGGCAACCGTCTGGTAGCCGGCGACACGCTGTTTGTCCAGGGTTGCGGACGGGTGGACCTACCGGGCGGCGACGCCGAGCAGATGTATTACAGCCTGACCCAGAAGCTCGCCAAGCTACCGTCGGAGACCGTGCTGTATCCGGGCCATCACTACGGCCCCGCCGAAACCTCGACCATCGCGAAGGAGCTCCAGAGCAACCTCTATCTCCGAGTTCGCTCGTTGGACGACTGGCGACAGCTCATGGGTGGAGCCTCCTGAAGAGAACCGATCAATAGTCGAAGTAGCCACCGCGGGTGCGCACATTCAGAGCCGCGCCATTGACCTTGACCCGGACGCTTCTCCACCCGCCGTCGTGCTCGGCGTCGCTGGGGTAGTAACCCAGAACGTACTGCTCACGGAGCTCGGCGAGGATCCCGGCGAAGGCCTCTTCGAGGCCCTCGAGGTTGTCGACAACCTCGATCCGACCGCCACTTTCCTGGATGGCCTCGCGAAGATCCTTGAACTCCCTCCGGTTGGCCTCGACATTGCGCCAGGAGGACGTGTACTCGGGAACCTCGGAGTCCTCTTCAGGATCCCTCAGCTGGATCCAGAAGATCAGGGCCTGGCTGCTACGGGCCTTCTGCAGCACTCCTTCCATCGGCAGAACGCTGTGCACATCGGAGCCATCCGAGAACAGCACGACAACCCGTCGCCCCTGGACAGCCTCCAGTCGACTGAGCGCCAGGAAGAGATGATCGTTGATCGAGGTACCTCCGGCGGCCCCCACGTCGGTCAGAGCCTGGCTCAGCAACTCCCGATCCTCGGAGAACTCGGTCACACGAAGCAGTCGATCGGAAAAGAGCAACACCATTGCTTGGTCCAGGGGCTTCATTCCCGCTACGAACTCGTTGGCTCCCTGCAGCGCCGCCGCGAGTCGGTCCCCCTTCATGCTGAGGCTGCAATCGAGTAGGAGCGTAGCGGTCAAAGGTATGTCGCCCCTCTCGAACGTGACGATCTCCTGTCGCTTGCCCTCGTCCTGAATTCGAAAGGCCGCCCGATCGAGATTCAGGACGCGCCTGCCGCCGCCACTCACGGTCACATAGAGCTGCTGCAACCCGAGATCGACGATCTCGTCGATTTGCAGCACTGGCGTCACCACCGCGGCAGATTCCTCGTCCCCAGTCACGCTCCGCACCAAGACCTTGAACTCGTGCTCGGTGTTCTCCTGACCGACATCCACCGCGATCCTGAACGGTGGTCGATCGAACAGCGCCACCTGGCGGCCGTCGACCATCAGCTGGACCGTCGCGACCTCCTCTTCCGGCGCCGCCCGGATGACGACTTCCACTTGTCCGAAGACGAACTCCGAAGGTCTGGGCCGCTCGATCCACACCTCCAGACCCGCGGCCTGCGAAGCCAGTGCCGCCATGACGAGGAACAGAACGATCGAGGAGTTTCTCACTGACCCTGCCCTGCTGGGGATCTCGGCCCCAGCTTGTCAGCCAGGATGGGCAACCCAAGCGCCGCATCGCTCCTCAACCGAGCCCGGATATCCTCCAGGTCTGCCGGTTCCCAGACATCGTAGATCAGGCGTGATGACGGGACCCGACCGTCCCCCGGCTCGATACCTCGGAGTACCGCGAGCATCTCCCTACGCCGCCGTTTACCATCGAGCAGCATGGCCAACTGCAGCGAGAGTTGTTGGTCACCTGGCAAGGCCTTCAACCCTCGACGAATCGTAGTTTCGGCAGCCTCCATCTCTCCCGCGGCGAGCTGGGCCCTGGCCGCCTCCTGATGGGCGATCGAACGCACCCAACTCACCTCTTCGGGCTGTTGGAGGCTCCTCAGTGTCTCGAGAGCCTGGTCCCGCAGGGTCACGTCACTGCGCAATTGGCACAGGGCCACGTGCAGTGCGGCCACGGAGTTCTCGGGATCCAGCTCCAGGAGACGCATGAGATACTCAATGGCCTTGTTGTAGTTGGCATTTCTTTCGTAGGCTGCACCAAGACCCATCAGCGCTATCGGATTGCTGGGATCCGCCATCTGGGCCCGGAAAAAGAGATCGGCACTGGAAATCACCGATGTGGGGGCCCAGAGCATGGCTCCCAGGCTGGTCATCACCCAACCAGAGAACTCTCTCGCGGCGCTGGTGTTGGCCCGATCGGCGTAGATCTCCGCCAACTCCACGCTCA
>JAUWSP010000499.1 GCA_030610025.1 Acidobacteriota bacterium
CAGACGATGCGGCGACGTTCGCCGGCACCTATCTGGTTCCGGCGGTGAACAAGATGCTCAGCGGTCTGGCCGACAAGGCCAATCCCTACGAACAGGTCTTGAGTGCGACTCAGCAGGTTCTCGGGACCTTCGCCGCCGAGACGGCTCAGATCGAGGGGCCGTTCGAGGACGACGATCTCGTACAGATCGGCACACCCGACGGGTCACCCACTTAAGAAGGGGGCAATTTCATGATCCACTATCTCGACCAGTTGCTCTTCGCTGCCCTGCCCTACGCCGTGATGGTGGTGTTCCTTCTCGGCACCATCCAACGGTATCGAGCTCAGTCGTTCTCGTATTCGAGTCTCTCGTCGCAGTTCCTGGAGAACCGACAGCACTTCTGGGGGATGGTGCCCTTCCACTACGGCATCCTCACGGTGCTGGCCGGGCACGTAGTCGCTTTTCTCATTCCCCGACAGATCCTGTGGTGGAACAGCAAGCCTGCAAGACTCTATGTGCTGGAGGTTACCGCTCTGGCTTTCGGCATCATCACTCTCGTCTCCCTCGGTGCTGTAGTCCTGCGGCGCCTGACGAGCACCAAGGTCAAGGTAGTGACGTCAAAAGCCGACTGGTTCTTGTACCTACTGCTCTTCATTCAGATTCTGACGGGGGTCTACGTGGCCGTTTTCAATCCGTGGGGCTCCTCCTGGTTTGCCGCCTCCGCCACCCCTTACCTGTGGTCGCTGATCAAGCTCAATCCGCAGATCGGATATGTGGCGGCGATGCCCCTGGGAGTGAAGCTCCACATCGTCAACGCATTTATCGTTGTCGGCTTCTTCCCGTTCACACGCCTCGTGCACATCCTGGTGGTGCCGAATCCATACCTATGGCGGCGACCCCAGGTGGTCAGGTGGAACCGCGATCCACGGCGCACCGGAGCGATCGAGAGCTGATCAGGGATCCCCAAGTCATGAACAAGCGAATCATCACGCTGACTCTTCTCGCGGCCCTGCTCCTCGGTCTCTTTGCCCTGATACCGAAACTGATCGGGCTACGCCTGCCGGGTAACGACGAGGGTTTCGAGCCGACTCAGCCGATCGCCTATTCACACCGCTTGCATGCCGGCGAGTTGGGGGTCGACTGCCAGTACTGCCATTCAGGCGCCAGGCGGAGCCGCTATGCCGGTATCCCGGCGGCCTCCGTGTGCATGAACTGTCACCGATTCGTCACCGCTTCGCGGAGTGCGGTGCGGGCCGAGGAGATGCTGGCCGAGGAGGAGGGGCGGGAGCCGAACAGGGTTGTCTCGCCGGAGCTCGCCAAGCTCTACACCGCTATCGGATTGGGCCCCGATCTGCTGCCTGACCCGGCCCTCGAGCCGCGACCCATCGAGTGGACGCGGATCTACTCGCTACCGGATTTCGCCGTCTTCGATCACCGACCCCACGTCTATGCCGGCGTGGCCTGCCAGAAGTGCCACGGTCCTGTCGAGACCATGGAACGCGTCCGACAGGTGCGACATCTGTCCATGGGCTGGTGCGTCAACTGTCACCGTAATCCCCAAGAGGCCGGTGTCGCCTTGGCGCAGGCTACGATCGATTGCTCTGCATGCCACTACTAGGCATGGTTGGAGAGGAGAGTTGATGTCTGACAAACGGTACTGGAAGAGCCTCGAGGAGCTCGACGCCAGGGCCGAGCAGGCTGAGCGCGCCGAGCGCGTGAGTCTGCTGGAGGAACCGATGGGCCGTAGGGGATTTCTCCTGGCGAGCGGCTTCACCCTCGCCAGTGGAGCTCTGGTCGGCTGCAGTCGAAGTCCGGTGGAGAAGGCCATCCCCTATCTCGACCAGCCGGACGACATCGTGCCTGGACGAGCGGCCTGGTATGCGACCACCTGTGGAGGATGCTCGGCGCGCTGCGGTGTCCTGGCCAAGAGTCGGGACGGGCGACCCATCAAGCTCGAGGGCAACCCTGCCCACGACTTTTCGGCTGGAGGGCTCTGCGCCGTTGGGCAGGCTTCTCTGGTAGAGCTTTACGACTCGCAGAGACTCAGGGCTCCTCGCTTGAAGGGTCGAGAGGCGGCCTGGGATGAAGTGGACCAGGAAGTCAGGCGCTCGATCGGGGGGGCTGTCACCAGGGGTGGCCGTGTCAGGTTGCTCAGCGACACGGTGACGAGCCCCACAGAGCAGCGGTGGATCAGGAGCTTTCTCGATCAGTTTCCGGACGGACGGCAGGTGGTCTACGATCCACTCTCGAGCTCGGCGATTCTCGACGCACACCATGCCACTCACGGACAACGGGTCCTGCCGAGGTACAAGCTCGACCGGGCCGACGTTATCGTGAGCTTCGGTGCCGATTTCCTCGGCACCTGGATCTCCCCTGTCGAGTTCACCGCGGCCTATCGCGGTGGGCGTGACCTGGGAGCAGAGCCACCGCACCTGTCCTACCACGCCCAGCTCGAGGGGCGAATGTCGCTGACCGGAAGCAATGCCGATTTGAGGATCGTCGTCGATCCGAGCGACGTTGGGCTGGTACTGAGCGAACTGGTTGGCAAAGTGGCAGACAGGGCGGGTTCCGAGATGGCGGACTTTGGAGCCGTCTCGGGGGCTCCGGTAGAGGAGGGCGTCCTCGACGATCTGGCCGACCGGTTGTGGCGTGCACGTGGGCAGGCTCTGGTGGTCTCTGGCAGTGAATCGGTTCGGGAACAGGTTCTCGTCAACTACCTCAACGAGCTGGTGGGCGCCTACGGCGCCACGCTGGATGTGGCGCGGCCGTCCTACCAACGCCAGGGAGACGATCGGCGGTTGGCCCGCCTCGTCAAGGAGATTCAAGACGGCGATGTCGACCTGCTGTTGATTCGGGGGGTCAATCCTGTGTACGACCTACCCAGCCCCGAGCTCGCGGAGGCGCTCGATGCGGTGCCGACTGTGATCTGCTTCGCTGGTTCTCTGGACGAGACCTCGACTCGAGCCGATATCGTTTGCCCGGAGCCGCATTTTCTCGAGGCCTGGAGCGATTCGGAGGCGGTGGCGGGTGTTGTGAGCATCACGCAGCCCGTCATTCAGCCGCTTGGGCAGACTCGAGCTCTAGCGCAGAGCCTTTCCACTTGGCTGGGTGAGCCAGCTTCAGCCCTCGACCTGATCCAGGACTGCTGGCGGGAAGAGGTCTTTCCTCG